>JANQPS010000808.1 GCA_028285365.1 Thermoanaerobaculia bacterium
GGGCCGGGCGGCCGAGCCAGGCGACGTAGCCGGAGCCGTGCTGTTCCTGGCCTCCGACGATGCGAGCTTCCTGACGGGAGTCTGCCTCGCGGTCGACGGCGGGCGCAGCATCGGTTGACGGTTGCCCGATGAGCTCGACAGCGCGCAATTCGGTCCGTGGAGGTCTCCTGGAAGGGGTCGAGCTCGTCCAGCTCTACCCTGCATCGACGGACCCGATGAGCGCCTGCGAGCCCGCATGGCGAGCGCTCAGAATCGCCTCCCGCGTCGCCGGTTCTCTCGGAGCACAACTGTTCGTCCACGGCGACCCGCCCCGTGACGGCAACGCCTTCTACCAGCTCGACGAGACGGTTCTGACCCAGAGCGCGCTCGACGACTGGATCGTCGGTCGCGGCCGGACCGCAACGTCGTGTCGCGTGGCGCTGGCCGCCAGCGCACCAACCACCACCAAGGATCGTCATGCCCACCCGGCGCATTGCAGCCGCGTGCTGCTCGAGTTGGAGCCCTGGCACACCGAAGAGACGCTGTTCGCCAACTCGGGCATCGCCCACCTCCTCGGCGATCCCGAACGCGAACCGCTCGTACCGGCCGGCAGCTATGCAGGACACACTCTCGGCTACGCCGTGCTCGCGGCCTTGATTGCGCTGTGCCTCAAACAGAGGCGCTTCAGCCAGACCGACACCGCAATCGTCCCTGGCGCCGGCGTGCTGGCCTGGGTCAACTGGAAGGCCGCCGTCGCTGCCGCCCAAGGCAAAGAGATCGGCCGACGGGGGCAACGCGCCGAATGGCCTGTCGTCGAATGCGCAGACGGCCACGTGGCTCTCGTCTATACCGAGCGCGACTGGCAAAGTCTGGTGGAGTGGGTCGACCATCCGGCGCTGAAGCGCGAAGAGCTCGCCACCTTCAGGGGTCGGCTCGACAATCGGGAAGCCTACGTGGGGGTGCTGCGCGAGTTCTTCCGCGACAAGACGAAGGCAGAGCTGAGCACGGTCTTCCTCGACCGCGCGATTCCGGCCGCCCCCGTACTCACGCTGTCCGATCTCGCGGGGGATCCCCTGCTCCTACACCGTGGCGCCCTCGAGCCGGCATCGGCACTGCCGGAAGACTTGACCGACGCCGTGGTCGTTCCTCGTGTACCTCACCGCATTGCGCGGGAGGTCCCACACTCCGTCCACGTTGCCGACTCGAGCCCAGCCGAGGAGCCCGGGCTGCCGCTGCGGGGAATCCGTGTGCTCGACTTCGGCATCATCACGGCCGGCGCCGGCGTCTCGGCGCTGCTGGCGGATCTCGGTGCGGAGGTCCTCAAGATCGAGTCGGAGGCGAGGCCCGACCCGTTTCGCGGTTGGGCGGGTGCGGCCGAAAAGGACAAAGCAGGTGATGCACCGGTCTTCATGAGCAACAACCGCAACAAGCTGGGGCTCGCGCTCGATCTCAAGAGCGAGTCCGGCAAGCGCACCTTCTTCGAGCTCGTCAAAAGCGCCGACGTGGTTCTCGAGAACTTTCGCCGAGGCGTGCTCGACCGGCTGGGCCTGACCTTCGACGCGTTGCGCGCCGTCAATCCCACGATTCTCCTCGCATCGATCTCGGGACAGGGGCTCGACGGTCCGGGCGCTCGACATACGACGTTCGGCTCGACTCTCGAAGCCAACTCGGGATTTGCCGACCTGACGCGCTACGAGAGCGACGCACCGGTCATCTCGGGTCGCAATCTCAACTATCCCGACCAGATCGTCTGCCTCTACGGAGCCGCGATCGTGATGGCGGCCGTGGCGGACTGCCGGGAGCGCGGCATCGCCCGCCACGTCGACGTCTCACAGAGAGACTGCGCTCTCTTTCAGCTCGGCGACGCCATCGCACACGTCTCCGCTGGCGGGGCCGACCAACCCGCAGCCATCCGCGGCCTCAGCCGCCGAAGCCGTCTCTCTCGAATCGTCGCGTGCTATGACGGTCGCTACGTAGCTCTCACCGCGGCGAGCGAGGACGTCGCGAAACGAATCGACGGTCTCGAGTCGCTCGACCCAGCAAGCTTGGAGCGGTGGGCATCGGAGCAAGCGTCTGAAACCGTCGTCCAGTGTTTCCTGGACGCGGGTGGCGGCGCGACGCTTTCGAGAGTCGGCTCAGAGTTGCTGAACGACATCGCTCTCTGGTCAAGACAGGTTTTCGCCCGCAGCCCGAACGGCTCGCTGGTCAAGGGATTCCCGTTTCAGTTCAGCGACTCACCCATGACGGTCTGGGGCGACTCCCCAGCCGTCGGCGAGCACACCCGACAACTCGTCGAGACGAGCTGATTCTCTCCGTCCGCAACCTTTCCCGAACTCCCGCTCAGGAGCCAACGATGACAGTAGATCTCACTTTCGGCGGTCGCATGCGCATCCCGCTCATCGTGGCGCCGATGTTCCTCGTATCGTCACCCGAGATGGCGCTGGCCGCCTGCTCACGCGGTGTCATGGGTAGCTTTCCCGCGCACTCCACCAGGACCCGCGACGTCTTTGCCGATTGGCTCGTTCAGATGTCGGAAGGTATGTCCGCTCTACGCGAGCGAGGCATCGAGCCGGCACCCTACGCCGTCAATCTGGTGGTGCACCGAACGAACCAGCGCTACGAAGGCGATCTGCAACTGTGCATCGACCACAAGGTCTCCGTGATCCTGACGTCGAAAGGCGCACCCGAGGATGTCTTCAGGACCATTCACGGCTACGGCGGAATCGCCTTTCACGACATCGCGTCCCGCCGACACGCCGAAAAGGCACTCGAAGCCGGAGCCGATGGCCTGATCGCTGTTTGTGGCGGCGCCGGTGGACACTGCGGCACCGTCAACCCGTTTGCACTGGTCAACGAGGTGCGTCAGATCACCGACAAACCCATCATCCTCTCCGGTTGCCTCAGCACCGGGCGCGACATCGTGGCGGCACAGGCCATGGGAGCCGACATGGCCTACATGGGGACCCGCTTCATCGCTGCCGAAGAGTCGCTCGCCAATGACGAGTATCGGAAGGTGCTCATCGACTCGACGGCGAAGGACGTGCTCTTCACGACAGCACTCGACGGGCTACCGGCAAACTTCCTCGCCCCCAGCATCGAAGCCGCCGGGCTCGACCTCGAGCAGGTGAAGGCAATGCCGCCAGGCGAGGTCCTGGACCGGTCGCAGTCTCGGGGTCGCTACAAGAAGATCTTCTCGGCCGGGCAGGGCGTGGGCATGGTCAGCGAGTCGCGCGCGACCATCGACATCTGCGACGAGATCATCGAGCAGTACGAACAGGCGCGAGAGCGGCTCGGGGACCAACTGTCGGTGCCAGTCTCAGCATGAACGTCAGCGAAGCGGTCCAGGCCCGCCGAACGATCCGCGGGTTTCTTCCCGAGCCGGTGCCGGATGAGCTCA
>JANQPS010000813.1 GCA_028285365.1 Thermoanaerobaculia bacterium
CTCGCTGGCCTGACCAATGTGGCGGGCGATCAGCTTGAGCGCCACCGAGCGGCGCACGGGCGCCTCTTGCTCGGCTTCGTAGACGCGTCCCATGCCGCCCTCGCCGATCAGTCGGACCAGCCGGAACGGTCCGAGACGGGTGGGCATGGCGCCCGGTGTCTGCTGAGGGCTGAGCGGGGTGGTCTGCCGTGCACTCACCGCGGACGAGGAGGCGTCCATGGCGGCCAGGGCCTGCAGCATGTCGCGCAGCTCGGCGAGGAAGGTGTCGTCGATCTGGTCAGCTTCGCTCTCGCGCAGCTGGGCGAGACGCTCGCGGCGCTCTGCCTCATCGAGCTCGACGAGCTCGTGAAAGAGCTCTTCGAGTCGGCGAAACCGTTCGCGATCCTGCTCGGTCATCTTGGGTCGTTGTGATGGCGCACGTGGTGGAGGTTGCTAGATTCTGCCTTTGGTGCTGGCATACCACCACCTTTCTGGCCGCCAACAACCGCTGATCGAGATCGAGTCCCAGGCTCGCTTGGCGTCGGGAGCTTCTGCACACGATGACCGGACAGGCTGATCCAGGCACCACCCGCGGTGATCTGACGCTGCTGTTGCGTGCCGCCGCTGACGGTGACGAGACCGCTGCCGAGCGCTTCACCGAGGCGGTCTACGAGGAGCTCGAGAGCCTCGCCGAGGCGAAGCTGTTTGGCCACTATGGAGCACTTGCCGGTCGTCTGACCCTCGAGCCTGCCGCACTGGTCAACGAGAGCCTGATCAAGCTGCTGCGCGCGGAGCCGAACTTCGAGAACCGCCGACACTTTTTTGCCTTCATGTCGAGTGTCATGACCCGAGTGATGCTCGACTACCAGCGACGTCGCGGGGCGGAGAAGCGTGGCGGCGGTCAGGTGCACGTCACCCTCACCGGCATTTCGAGCGAGCTCGCCGCGGCTCCGCTCGATCGCCTGGAGGAGCTGCTGAGCGAGCTCGAAGAGTTGGACGAGCGCAAAGCCAAGGTGGTGCGCATGCGGGCCATCTGGGGGCTCGACGTCGAGGAAGTCGCGGAGTTGCTAGGCATCTCGGGGCGAACGGTCGAGCGTGACTGGCGCTTCTCGCGTGGGTGGCTCGGAGCTCGTTTGGGCGGCATGGATCAAGCCTGAATCGGAACGGTCGCTGCGCGCGTCGCTGGTGCAGTGATCTGGAATATGGTCTCCTCTGAGTCAGACGTTTCGCGCGTTTTCCAGCCGACATTAGACATCGAGACGCCGAGGAGCGATCATCCGCTGGAGAGGAGACGCTAGTGACTGGAGTCGAGATCTTCCTGGCCGTGGCGTTGATGGCATCGGCTGGAGAACAGCACGTGCCGACGATCAAAGAGGTGCTGTCGGTGCCGTCGGTGACCGGCGTGACGATCTCTGACGACGGCAGCCTGATTGCCTACCAGGAGCGAGTGGCCGACTGGGAGGACAACCGCTTTCACACGGAGATCTGGTTGTCGCGTGATGGCGCAGAGCCGTTCGCCTTCACCCGCAGCGACAAAGGCAGCTCCTCCCCGGCGTTCTCGCCTGACGGTCGCTATCTCGCCTTTCTCTCCGACCGTGACGAAGAAGGGACGCAGATCTGGTTCGCTCCGACCGACGGCGGTGAGGCGGATCGGCTCACTGCGCACGAAGGTGGCGTCGAGAGCTTCGAGTGGTCTCCCAAGGGGGATCGACTGGCCTACCGAGCCCGCGATCCCGAGAGCCAGCGCGACCAGGCACTGACCAGACAGTACGGCGACTTTCGCATCGAGGACGAGTCGTGGCGTCGCGCGCATCTGTGGGTCGTCGACTTCGATGCGAGCTCGCGCACCGAGTCGAAACCCGACAGGCTGACGTCGGGTGACGAGTTTACGGTCGGCTCCTTCTCGTTCTCCGGCGATGGTGGCCTGATCGCCTTCGATCATCAGCCGACCCCGAGCGTCGACGACTTCGTGCTCGCGGACGTCTCGGTGGTCGACGTCGACTTCGAGCGCGTGCGAGAGATCGCCGCCTCGAGCTCGGTAGAGTCACAGCCGGTGTTCTCGCCCGACGGCGACTGGCTCGTGTACGTCTCGTCCGAAGACGCCAATCCCTACTACGGCAACTCGGAGCTGGTGATCGAGCCGTCTGGCGGCGGCGACAAGCGGGTGTTGACCGCCGCCTTCGACGAAGACGTGCGGCTGGTCGCGTGGACCGAGAGGGGCATTTGGTTCGCCGCCTCGCAGCGCACCGACCGCCATCTCTTTGTCATCGATCCGGACACCCTCGAGAT
>JANQPS010000815.1 GCA_028285365.1 Thermoanaerobaculia bacterium
AGGTGCCCTGGGATCTGCCCGGAGCCATCAAACGTCTCGTGACGGAGCGGCTGCTCGAGCGCAACTGGGCTCACTATCCGGACTTTCACTCCGACCAGCTACGTGCGCAGATTGCCGAGCGCAACGCAACGAGTGCCGACCGCGTTCTCGTCGGCAACGGATCGAACGAGCTCCTCGCCCTGACCCTCGAGGCGGTCGTTCATCCACGACAGGAAGTCTTGAGCCTGTTGCCCGGCTTTGGTCTCTACGACATGTTCGTCAGACGTGCAGGCGGGCGCATCCGCTTTCTCGAACCGCGAGGTGACCTCAGTCTCCAGATGAGCGAGCTGCTGGCCGAAGTCGAGGACGACCCCACCAGGCCGGTCCTGCTGTGTACACCCAACAACCCAACCGGGGCAGCCGCAGATCCAGAAGACGTCCAGCGCCTCGCGGAGCTCCTGGATGCTCCTCTGCTGCTCGACAACGCCTATGGCGAGTTCTGTCGTCACGACTACCGGCCTCTCCTCGAACAACACCGCCATGTCGTGATCTTCAGGACCTTTTCGAAGGCGTGGTCGCTTGCCGGTCTACGACTGGGCTACGTCCTCGCCGATGCGGACTTGATCCACGAGCTGATCAAAATCAAGCTGCCCTACAACCTCGGCTGGGCCACGGCGACGGCAGGGGAGGTCCTCCTGGAGCGCAGCCGCACCTGCGAGAGAGCGGTTCGGGTAATCGTCGGGAGGCGCGAGCAGTGGGCTCGCGCGTTGAGTGAGCTGGGTTTCGAGGTGTTCCCCTCTGAGGCCAATTTCCTGCTGGTCCGCCATCCGCGCGCCCAGGAGATCCACGCTCGGCTCGCTGAGCAGGGCATTCTCGTACGCAAGGTCTGGCACTACCCGGGACTCGAGAACTGCCTACGGGTCGCTGTTGGCTCGGGGCCGGCACTGCGCGACATGCGAGCCGCCGTCAGCGAGATTCTCGAAGAGCCTGGCGGGGCTCGAGAGAGTGAGGTGACTCATGAGTGACGACGCACTGACGAAGCGGAGCGCAACGGTCGAACGAGAGACCTCCGAGACGAGAATCGCTCTGACGCACGATCTCGACGGCGGCCGCCGCGAGCTCGTCGTTCCCAACGGCTTCTTCCATCACATGCTCGACGCTCTGAGCCGGCATGCCGGAGTGGGATTGGTGCTCGACGTCGAGGGTGATACCCACATCGATCTCCATCACACGGTCGAAGACACCGGCATTGCGCTCGGCGAGGCACTCGAGAGAGCCCTGGGTCAAAAGGCCGGCGTCAAGCGTTTCGCGCACGCCTACGCGCCCCTCGACGAGAGTCTGGCGCGCGCCGTTGTCGATCTGTCGGGGCGGGGCTACCTCGTACTGGAGATGCCAGAAGAGCTTCGCCAGTCGTGGGTCACGCAAGAGTTTCCGCTGTCGCTCATCGAAGACTTCTTCCAGGCTTTTGCTGATCGCGGACGACTGACTCTTCACCTCGACGTGGTTCGCGGTCGCAATCCCCACCACGTCGCCGAGGCGTGCTTCAAGGCCGTGGCTCTCGCACTGCGAGAGGCGATCACGAGACGTGAAGGTGACGGCTCGGTTCCCAGCACCAAAGGGACACTCAGCTCATGAGTCGTAGGCAAGCGGTCGTCATCGACGCCGGGGTAGGCAACCTGGGTAATCTGCGTCGGGCTCTCGAGGCCTTGGACGCGGACGCCCAGATCACGTCCGATCCTGAGGTCGTCCGGCGTGCCAGCTGCTTGTTGCTCCCTGGCGTGGGCGCTTTCAAACCTCCCAGAGAGACTCTGCGAGAGGCACTCGAGCCAGCGTTGGCCGAGGCGCTCGACGGTGGCGCATGGCTACTCGGTATCTGTGTGGGCTACCAGCTTCTGTTCGAGTCTGGTGAGGAGTTCGGAACCACCGACGGTCTTGGTCTCCTACCGGGCTCCGTTACGGAGCTTCCGAGCTCGGTCGAACTGCCGCATATCGGGTGGAACCGGCTCAGGAACGTAGCAAGTCATCCGCTCCTCGAAGGTATCGACGAAGGGAGCTTCGCCTACTTCGTTCACAGCTTTGCCCCCGATGGCGTGCCAGACGAGAACGTCCTGGCGAGATGCATGCACGGCCGGGCGTTCGCGGCCATCTCCGGACGTGGTCGGGTTTTGGGGACTCAGTTCCATCCGGAGAAGAGCGGTCCTCGTGTGGGCCTCAAGATTCTCGACAACTATCTGGAGGTGGCTCATGGAGCTGCTGCCGGCGCTTGATCTCCGCGGCGGGCGGGTGGTGAGGCTCCACCGTGGCCTGGACACGAGCCGCACCACCTACGATCGCGATCCTCTCGAGGTGTTGCGCACCTACTCTCGTGCCGGTGTTGCCTGCGCTCACGTCGTCGATCTCGACGCAGCTTTCGGGGAGCCTCCTCAGGTCGAGCTCCTGGAGAAACTGCTGGCAAGCCCCGAGCGCCCTCGACTGCAGCTGGGGGGTGGTCTCAGAGATCGTGACCGGGTGAGCTGGGCTCTGGATCACGGGTTCGAGACCGCCGTCATCACATCTCTGATGGTTCGCGACTTCGAGCTGTTCTCCGAGCTCGCTCGGGCGTATCCCCGTCGTTTGGTGGCGGCACTCGACTGCCAGGGTGGCGAGCTGCGCCTCGCCGGTTGGACGGAGTCAGCCAGTCAGTCACTCCAGGAGGTCTGTGCCGCGCTTCGCGATCTGCCTCTCTCGGCCATTCTGGTCACGGACATCGATCGCGACGGCGATCTGAGTGGTCCGAACGTGGAGTTGGCCTGTGAGCTCGGCCGAGCCTGTGATGCACCGGCACTCGTCTCGGGCGGAGTCAGCAGTCTGGACGACCTGAGGGTGGCAGCGACGCACCCGGAGGTCAGGGGTGCCGTGGTCGGCAAGGCACTCTACGACGGTGCGATCGATCTCAGTGAGGCGCTGGCGGTGTGTGCTCAGGCGTCGGCGACCCGTGGAACCGGGAGTGAAGGAGTCTCCTCGTGACGGTTTGGCAACGAAACGACCCGAACACCGGGCTGTCGGCGCGGATCATTCCCTGTCTCGACGTCGCTGCTGGTCGCGTCGTCAAGGGAGTGCGTTTCGAGAACCTCACCGATCAGGGAGACCCGGCGGAGTCCGCCCTGCGGTACGCGCAGCAGGGTGCTGACGAGATCGTGTTCCTCGACATCACCGCGGCACCCGAGCGTCGCGACACCGATCTCGACTGGGTGGAGCGCACGGCCGAGAGCGTGTTCATTCCGCTGACGGTGGGCGGCGGAGTGCGCTCTGTCGACGACGGTCGCAACCTGCTGCTGCGCGGCGCGGACAAGATCGCAGTGAATACCGCCGCGGTGAAGCGACCCGAGCTGCTCTCAGAGCTCGCCGAGCGCTTCGGCAGCCAGT
>JANQPS010000829.1 GCA_028285365.1 Thermoanaerobaculia bacterium
CGTCACGCGTCCGCGGACTGCAAACGACGCACACGCTCTACTCGCTGGAGCTCGACTCCGAGCTCGTCTTCGTCGGCGACGGAGGCGCGACCGAAGCCAGCGGTCGCAGCCGCAGGCTCGGCATCGAATGGGCCAACGCCTGGAAGCTGAGTCCCAGTCTCACGCTCGAGCTCGACGCGGCATGGGTCGACGCGGAGTTGGTGGACGAACCGCAAGGTGCCCGTGAGATTCCGGGAGCCGTCGACTCGGTCGTCTCCGGAGCCCTCATCTACCGGCGCGGAGAGTGGACGGCCGCGGCCAAGCTTCGGGCCTTCGGCGGCTATCCGCTCATCGAGGACGGGTCGGTGACGGCCCGCGACTTTCTCGGTCTCAACGCTCGGGTTTCTCGCAACTTCGGCAGCTGGCGACTCGACATCGAGGCCTTCAACCTGCTCGACCGGGACGACAACGACATCGAGTACTTCTACGCGTCGAGGCTTCCCGGCGAGCCCGTCGGCGGCATCGAAGACGTCCATCTCCACCCCGTCGAGCGCCCGTCCGTGAGGCTCAGTATCGGCTATCGGTTCTGAGGTGAGCGGCAGCATTCCGAGGAGTTCGACCCCGTTCTGAGGATGGCAACCAGAGCCGGTGACCTGTTGCTCCGAGCTCGCTCCGGCGGACGATGGAGTCGCGGTCACCGACGACGGTGATGCGACCCCAGTGCGAAACATCCGTCTCGAGGTCCTTCCGTCCGGCCGTGGGACCTTGGCGCTGCGATCAGCTATCACTCCCGGCCTCCCGTCAGGATGACATTGGCGTGAAGCACTAACGTCTCATCCTTCGACCTCGGCTCCGCCGACGACGGTGATGCGACCCCCATGCGAAACACCCCTCTCGAGGTCCTTCCGTCCGGCCGTGGGTCCTTGGCGCTGCGATCAGCTATCACTCCCGGCCTCCCGTCAGGATGACAGGAAGTGTCTCGTGAGGTGTGCTCATGACGGGGGCCCCGTCTGGGTCCAGTGTCAGCCGCGTCTGTAATCCTGACCAGAGGCCGATCGTGATGTCGAGTCGCAGCGCGATGGTCGCGCGGCCGGAGGGAAGGACCTCGGCCAGAGCGGACCGGAGGTGTGGCGCATGGCCGTCGTTGCGAGCTCCGCCTTGCTTGGGGCCGTCGCTTCACGGTACCGGTGGGTAGCTGCGAGGAAGCTCAAAACGACCACGCTCGAAGTCTTCCCGGAGTTTGCCGCAGGCAAACTCCAAAGCAACGCGGAGCGTTGCCCGCTACGCCAGGATGTCTCGGATCAGCCGACCGTGGACGTCGGTCAGGCGAAAGTCTCGGCCGGCGTACCGATACGTCAGACGCTCGTGATCGATGCCGAGCAGATGCAGGAACGTCGCGTTGAGGTCGTGAATGTGTACGGCGCCGGACGTGATGTTGTAGCCGAAGTCGTCGGTCTCTCCGAGGGTCATCCCGGGCTTGATGCCGCCGCCGGCCAGCCAGATCGTGAAACAGCGGCCGTGGTGGTCACGACCGTAGTTGGTCTCGGTGAGGGTGCCCTGGCAGTAGACCGTGCGGCCGAACTCGCCGCCCCAGATCACGAGCGTCTCGTCGAGAAGCCCACGCTGATCCAGGTCTTTGACGAGCGCCGCTGAGGCACGGTCGACGTCGCGAGCCTGGAGCGCGAGATCACCGGGGAGGTCGTTGTGCTGGTCCCATCCGCGGTGGTAGAGCTGGATGAAGCGCACGTCGCGCTCGGCGAGACGCCTCGCGAGCAGGCAGTTGGCCGCGTAGGTGCCGGGGATCTTGGCGTCGTCGCCGTAGAGCCTGAACGTCGAGTCCGGCTCGTCCGAGGTGTCGACGAGCTCAGGCACCGACGCCTGCATGCGGTAGGCCATTTCGTACTGGGCGATCCGCGCCACGATCTCGGGGTCGGCGAACTCGTCGTGGTGAAGCCGGTTGAGCACCGCCAATCGGTCGAGCATGCGCCTCCTGGCCTTGCGGTCGATGCCCGGGGGGTCGGAGAGGTACAGCACCGGGTCTTCGTCAGCGCGGAGATTGACCCCCTGATGCTCCGACGGAAGAAAGCCAGTCCCCCAGAGTCGCTGAAACAGGGCCTGCGCCTCCCGCTTGGCGCTGCCGTGCGAGATCAGGACGATAAATCCCGGTAGATCTTCGTTATCGCTGCCGAGGCCGTAGTTGATCCAGGAACCGAAGCTCGGCCGCCCAGGCTGCTGATGCCCTGTCTGGATGAAGGTGATCCCCGGATCGTGATTGATGGCCTCGGTGTTGACCGCCTTGAGGAAACACAGGTCGTCGACGATCTCGGCCGTCTTGGGCATCAGTTCGCTGACCCAGGCTCCCGACTGCCCGTGCTGGGCAAACTCGAAGCGCGAGGCCGTCACCGGAAACGACTCCTGGTTGGCAGTCATGCCGGTGACCCGCTGGTCTCCGCGCACAGACGCTGGCAGCTCGGTCCCGTGCAGGTCGCGCAACCGTGGCTTGTAGTCGAACAGGTCCAGCTGAGATGGCGCTCCCGACTGGAAGAGATAGATGACCCGCTTGGCCTTGGGCGCAAAGTGCGGCAAATCGGGGAGCGCGGCGTCGGCCCGCTCCGGTGTCAGCAGACTGCCGAGCGCTGCCGCTCCGATTCCGGCGCTCGAGAGGCCGAAGAACTGCCGTCGATTGACGAGCAGCTGCTGCTCGAGGACGGGGTCATCTGGCCGGCTGTCGGGGCGTCGTCTGTTCATGAGTCGTCCGGAGTGATTGGTGACATCTGAGGATGAGACGTCGAAACCAGATCGGCTACATCTTCGAGATGGCTTCGTCGAGGTTGAGGATCACGCTTGCAACAGTGGTCCAGGCCGCCAGTTCGATCTCGCTCGCGGTGGACCTCACTGGTGACTCACCCACCGCAAGCAGCGCTGACGCCTCTCCCGGAGAGTCCGCATAGGCACGACGCTGGTCGTCGAGCAGATCGAGGAGCTCCGCGCTCTCTTCCGCCGTCGGAGCTCGATTCAAGACGGTCGCAAAGGCCCGATGCAAACGGTCGCTCTGAATAGCTGCATCGGCAGGTGACTCGCCCGTGTCACCCAACAGGTTCTCCGCCAGCACCCTGGCCGCCTCGACGAAGGTCGGATCGTTGAGCAGTGTGAGCGCCTGTAGCGGGGTGTTCGAACGGGAGCGCTCGACCACGCAGTACTCGCGGTTGGGAGCATCGAAGACGGTCATGTTTGGTGGCGGCACGGTGCGCTTCCAGAAGGTGTAGAGGGACCGTCGATAGAGCGAGTCGCCGCGGTCCTGCTCGAACACGCCGGCACTGAAGCGACCGTTGCCCGCGCCGTAACCGATGAGCTTCCACATTCCCTCCGGACCGTAGGGACGAACGCTCGGACCTCCGATCCGCTCCCTGAGGAGTCCAGAGACGTAGAGGGCATTGTCGCGAATGACCTCGGCGTCGAGACGGTGTCTCGGGCCGCGCGCGAGCAGGCGGTTGTCGGGGTCGATCTCGGCCAGCTCAGCGCGGCGTCTCGAGCTCTGCTGGTACGTCTCCGACGTCACGATCGTGCGAATCAGCCCTTTCACATCCCAGCCGGAGTCGACGAACGAACGAGCCAGCCAGTCGAGCAGCTCCGGATGGGACGGACGCGTGCCCTGTGCACCGAAGTCTTCACTCGAACGCACCAAGCCGCTGCCGAACAGCCGCTGCCAGATGCGGTTGACCTGGACTCGGGCGGTGAGCGGGTTGTACTCGGCGACCAGCCATTGGGCGAGGCCCAGTCGATTGCGCGGCAGGTCGCTCGGCATCGCAGGGAGGAACGCTGGAGTCTCGGCCTCGACACGCTCACCCATCTGATCGTAGAGCCCTCGTTTGAGGACGAAGGTAGGCCGCGGGCTCTCCATCTCGCCCATCACCATCGTGGTCGGGATCTGCTCGCGGAGGCTCTCGAGCTGATCCGACAGCTCGACGAATCGACTTTCGTTGCCGCGCCAAGCAGGCCACTCCGTGCGCCTGTAGTGTCGACGAACCCAGGCGTTCTCCTCATCGGTGCGCTCGTCGGCGATCGACCAGAGAAGATGATCGACCCGGAAGTCGCCCGTGCCAAACCCCTCGCTGGCGCGACTCACCAAAACTCCCGGCACCTCGGAACCCCGTCCCGGCGATCCAGTCACTGGATCATCTTCCAGCTCATGTCCTAGCTCGACGAGCAGGTGGTTCTCACCGACTCGGAGTGTGCCCTCGACCACGACGCGGTCACCACTCGGCGAGTCTTCTTTCGCGCTCAACTCGTCACCGCTGAGCAGGACCCTGGCGGTCCCCGTCGTTTCGAGTTGCCACTCGACGGTGCGCTCGTGACGAGATTCGATCGTGCGATAGAAGCGAGTGAGACCAGCGACGGGATCCACCAGGAGCTTCCGGCCGTCAGTGCGCGCAACGTTCCACCGTCGCCTTGTGTTGGCGAGCGTCTCGTCGAGGTCGATCTCGGCAGACTCGACTCTCTCGGATCCGAGCGTGCCCGTACCGCTGCCTGTCGGGTACGGCCCGTCGACCCACCACTCGTTGGCCCGCGCCACGCTCCACTCAGCTGCGTCGCTTACCGAGAGACGGAAGCGGCCGATCGAGCGTTTCGGGTAGGAGGACTCCTGAACCAGGCGCACCGCGAGCTGGCTTCCCTCTGCCACGTCCACCGCGCTCGGCACCATCAGGACGAGGCTGCGCTTCGAGTTGTCTCCTTCGTAGTCCGCCGACCAGATAGACGACTTCTCGCCATCGAACAGAGCTTCGACGGGCGTCAGTGCGTGCCCGTGACTGGCCACACCCTGGGCCAGGTCGAGGGTTTGCCACTCGAGCTCTCCGGGTGGTTTCATGAGCAACTCGACCTCGGACAGCACGAAGTTACCGGCGTCACTGTGCCCCAGTCCTCCCTTGGGAAGAGACTCGTCTCTCAGGGCTTCTATGCGCAAGGCGACGATCGATCCCGCACCCGGCGGCACGGCGCCTTCGACCGTGATGACGTCTGTATCCGGAATCTCGCCACCCACCAGAATCGACCCGTCGGGCTGCAGAGTGAGAACACTTCCGCCTTGCGACTTCAGTTTCTCCGGGACGATGGGGCGCCAGAGTCGGCTACGCTGATCTCGCTGCAGGGTCTCCCAGTTCGCCTGCGCAGCGTCCACTTCAGCGTCGGCATCGTCGAGCAAGGCGCGCAGCGGCGCCAGCTCACGATCGAGGGCCTCGAGCTGACGGCTCTGCTCGCGCGAGGGGGCCTCGATCATCGGCGCCGCGTTGCCGGCCTGACCGTCGAGCCCCTTCTCGGCCACGGTGTTGAAGAAGGCGGCCAGCTGGTAGTACTCGCGCTGACTGATCGGATCGTACTTGTGGTCGTGGCATTTGGCGCAACCCACGGTCAGCCCCATCCACACCGTACCCGTCGTGTCGACTCGGTCGAAGACGTATTGCGCGCGATACTCCTCGGGGATCGCACCGCCTTCGAAGTTGATCATGTGGTTGCGGTTGAAACCGCTGGCGATCTGCTGATCGAGCGTCGGGTTGTCGAGGAGATCACCGGCGAGTTGCTCGATCGTGAACTGATCGAACGGCTGGTTGTCGTTGAACGCCGCGATGACACCTTCGCGCCAGCGCCACATGGTGCGCTCGTTGTCGATGTGGTAGCCGTTGGTATCGGCGTAGCGAGCAGCGTCGAGCCAGTAGCGCGCCATGTGCTCGCCGTAGCGCGGAGACGCAAGCAGCTCGTCGACCAGCTCTGCGTAGACGCGATCGAACGCGTCAGGGCCGTCGAGCTCCGCGCGCTCCAACCTCTCCACTTGCGCCAGGGTCGGCGGTAGCCCCGTCAAGTCGAAAGCCAGTCGTCTGACCAGCCGCCTGGAGTCCGCTCGAGACGACGGCTCGATCGATCTCGCTCGAAGCACCGGCTCCACCAGATCGTCGATCGGGTGCGCGCGCTCGGCTTCTCGTTCGACCTCCTCTGGAATCTGTTCGAAGGACCAGTGGACAGCCCACCGGGCTCCCTGATCGATCCAGCGACCGAGAGTCTGTATCTGCTCCGCAGAAAGCGGCTTTTTCGTGTGACTCGGAGGCATCCGGTCGAGCTCGTCGGTCGCGGCAATTCGACTGAAGAGCTGACTCGCGCCCGGATCATGAGCGACCACCGCTCGACGCCCGGAGGGGAGCTCGGCTCGCGCATCCTGCTCGACGTCGAGTCTCAATCCGGCTTGTCGGGATCCAGCGTCAGGTCCGTGGCACTCGTAGCAATGGTTGGACAAGATGGGTCTCACGTCGCGATCGAAATCGACCTCGGGACCTTCCTCGACGGTGACATGGGCCGAGGCAACCGCCCTCGCCACGACTCGAGCCGGGTCAGCAACCTGGTGCTCATCGGGCTCGCTCGAGGCGTCTGGCCACGAGGCTCCCGCCTGGATCCACGCTTCGAGCAGCTCGATCTCATGATCCGGCAGGACCCGGCCGGGAGGCATTTCCAGTTCACCCGTGTGCCTGATCGCCTGAACCAGCAATGAAGCCCCCAGTTCACCGGGAACCACCGCCGCTCCCCGATCACCGCCGGTCAATGCCGCTTGACGGGAATCGAGTCGCAGATTCGAACGCTGCCGCAGCGGTCCGTGACAGGCGAAGCAGCGTTTTGCGAGAAGGGGAAGAACCACGTCTTCGACCACGACCGGGTCAGCCAGC
>JANQPS010000849.1 GCA_028285365.1 Thermoanaerobaculia bacterium
TCCGGACGATGCTGGCCACCCTGAGCGCGTGATCGGGGAGCTGCCTTGGCGAGCCGCTCTGGAGCCGCCGCCCTTTCGCATCGACGTCGTCGATCGGCATCGTGTCAGCGCGAGCATCGCCACGAAAGAGCCTCGCCTGCTGGCGTCGAGCATCTATCAGGACGGCAACTGGAGAGTTTTCGTCGACGGGGCACCCGTTCCGGTCCTGAGTGTCAACGGGCCGTTCGTGGGAGCCTGGATCCCCGCCGGCGCGTCGCGGCTGGAGCTGGTGTACTGGCCCCGACGCCTGACGCCGTCACTGATCGTCTCGGCTTTGGCTCTTGGTGCCCTCGGCACCTTGGTGATGCGCAATCGACACCTCGGGCCTTGGGCGCAAGGCGCGGCTAGTTAGCCCGCTCGAGGACCACGACGGGTATGTCGCGATCGGTCTTCTCCTGGTACTCGTTGTACTGAGGGAAGATCTCCGCCATCAAGTTCCAGAGCTCGGGCTTCTCTTCGGCCGAAGCCGTTCGCGCCGTGGCCTCGAAACGATCGGCTTTCACCTGGACCTTCACGGCGGGCTCGGAAACGAGGTTGGTGTACCACGACGGATGTTTTGGGGCGCCTCCGCGTGATGCGACGACGATGTGGCGTCCGTCGTGCTCGCCGTAGATGAGCGGCAGCGTTCGGTCTTCGCCACTCTTGCTGCCTTTGGTGGTCAGCAGCAGGGTCGGTACGCCGTTCCAGATGTGACCGTCTTCGCCGTCGGTCTCGAGATAGCGACGCATGTGATCGGCGATCCAGTCGGGGAGGGTGGGGCTGATGGTGGTCATGGAAAAGCTCCTCGGTGTGGGATGCGGGTTGCTTTGGTGACATTCGGCGGGGCCGTGCTGATGATCGGCCCCCTCGGGTTGTACGTTGGCGTGCCCGACCTCGATTCGTTCTTCGACCTGTCGAGTGCACACGTCAGCGAGAACACCCCGTCGCGCCTAGGATTATGGACACATGTCGATCGAGACTCGGACAACGGCGCCTTCCGAAACTCCCGGTGAAGCCGGCTCTCGCCGTGTGCCAGGGAATGGAGGAGTGCCGCGCCGACAGCTGCTGGTCGTCGGAATGCTCGTTGGACTCGCAGGTTTGCAGGTTGCGCCGCTCTTGCTCGTTGGTGGCGACGGCTGGCTGCCGCGCTGGCGCTCAGCGCTCCCCGAAGGTCACGACGTCGCGTTTCATGCGATCGTAGGGCACGAGTACCTCCGCTCAGTCGATGAAGGAGTACTCGTCCCACGATGGATCGAGCCGGTCGCCGGGGGGCTCGGAGCGCCGGTGTTCTCCTACTACCCGCCGCTGACCTACAACCTCGCGCGCGCACTCGACGGGCTCGTCGCGGGTGGTTCCGTCCCGGCGCTGCGCGCTGCTGCCGTCGCGGCGAGCCTGCTTTCGCTGATCACGGTCTACATTCTGGCCAGGGATCGCCTCTCGATCCTGGGATCGTTGGCGGTGGCGACCGTCTACTCGCTGGCAGCGTCGCGAGCCATCGACCTCCACGAGCGATTTGCCCTGCCGACTCACGTGGCCTACGTCTGGCTGCCGCTGATCTGGCTCATGCTGGATCGGCTGACGAGACACCCCGGCAGGGTCACGACGATCGTCGGACTCGCCATCACCTGCGCCGGACTCGTCCTCACGCACACGCTGAGTGCCGTCCTCGTCTCGTACGGGCTCGGTCCCTACGTTCTCTGGCGCGTTTTGCGGGTTGAGCTGAGCGCTCGCCGCGCCCTGGTTGTCTCGCTCTTCGCGGCGGCGGTCCTTGCGGGACTCTTGTCCGCGGTGTTGCTCTTGCCCCTCGGTCTGGATGCGGACCTCGTCGACTCGGAGTGGATCCGGGAGTCTCCGCACGGGCAGTACGAGCGCAACTTCTTGTGGAACGACGAGGTGTCGCGCGGCTTCACCCAGGCGGTGATCAAGCCCAAGGTCGAGCAGTCTGCGGCGAGTCTCGCGCTGCTTACGGTGCTGGCGCTGGTGGTCTGGTGGGGCGCCCGCCGGGCGAAGTCGTCGACCAGCGTGCAAGTGGAGACCGACGACCCTCGAGTCCTAGCCATTCTCGCCGCGTGGCTGATCTTTCTCCAGACACCCCTCTCGTCTTGGCTCTGGCTGTGGCTGCCGGGGCTGTCGTGGGTGCAGTTCCCGTGGCGTTTCGGAAGTCTCGTGACCCTGGTGGTGGCGCTCCTCGCGGGTCATGCGGTGGGTGCTCTGGCTGCGAGCGTTCAATCGAGCTCCGCGCGGCTGGCCGGTCTCCTCCTGCTGGCAGGCGGTCTGCTTGTGGTGCCGGTGTGGTGGGACTGGCCGACCAACTCACTCAGTGACGCCGACGACCTGACAGCTCTCGCTCCCCGTCTGATTGTCGAGGAATACCTGCCGCAGCGGCTCGGCCCGCACCTCGTCGAGGATCTGGCCCGGTCCGAACGGGTGCGCATCGTCGAGTCGCAAGGAAGCTCAGAGGTGGTGACCTGGAGCTCCGAGGTGCGACGGGTGAAGGTATCGCTCGAGGAACCGGGACGGATGGTCGCGCGGACGTTTTTTCATCCCGGGTGGCGCGCACGGGTCGACGGGGAGCCGGTGGAGCTCACGCCCTACGTCCAGGACGGGATCGCACTCCTTGCCGTGCCCCTCGGGTCAGGGGATTCGAGCGTGGAGCTGCGTTACGTTGACACCGTGGCCGGGCAGGCAGGGCGATGGATCAGCCTCGCCGGCTGGCTGCTGGTGCTCGTCCTACTCGGGCGGTCAGTGAAACCTCGACCGCGGGCCAGCTCCCGCAAGTCGAGCTCACTCGACGTAGCCGAGGGCTCGTAGGTCCTCGAGGAGCTCTTCGTCCAGCTCCCGCTGCTGCATGGGGCCCATACCCGCAGCCCACTCCTCGATGAGGGCTCCGAGCCTCGTGGCGAGTTCGGCGTGCTGTGCGGAGACGTCCATGGCTTCTTCGGGATCGGCCCGCAAGTCGTAGAGCTCCGAGTGATAGCCGCCCTCGAAGAGGGGTCGCTGAACCAGCTTGTAGTGGGGCGTGCGCACGGTGCGCTCGCGAGCCGTCTCGGGTGGCCAGCGTGCAAAAGCCTCTTCCAGCTCGGCGACGATGTCTGGCTTCGACGCGGCCAGGTCCACTCGCATGCGCGGGTCGCTTCGAATGTCGAAGAGCGTCTGGGCACCGGTCTGTGAGTCCACGCAGTAGGCATGGCCGTCGTTGCGGATGCACGAGCGACCCTCCATGCGACCGGTGGTCAGCAGTCGATGGGAATCGCCGCAAAAGCCACTCGCGCTCTCGGCGAAGAGTGCCCGTCTCGTGTCCGTTGCGCCGTCGCGACGCTCGAGGTCCAAACGGGGGCCGAGATCGACCCCGGACGTGGGACGGGCCTCGAGGCCGAGCTGCTCCAGCAGGGTCGGCATGACGTCGATGAGGCCCACCGCGCCGTCGTCGGTCCGACCTTCGGCCACGCCGGGCCCCACGAATGCCAGCGGCACGCGCAGTCCCGCGTCATGGACGTTTTCGCCGTGCTCGTAGTGCAGGCCGCCCTCACCGAGATTCTCGCCATGGTCCGCCGTGAACACGATGATGGCGTTGTCCAGCCGCCCGAGCTCCTCGAGACCTTCGAGGAGACGGCCGATCTGGGCGTCGGTGTACTCGACCTCGGTGCGGTACAGCTCCCGGCAGTCGTCGAGGGCGTCCGCAGCTAGGGGGACGCGCGCGTCGAGCACTTCGCCGCAGCTGACCTTTCCCGTCATGAGTGCGTCGTACAGAGCGAAGCACGAGTTGCCGGCCAGATCGTCCTGCCAGGGTGATGGCGGCCGGTAGAAAAAGTGCGGGTCGAAGTAGAGCGTCCAGAGCAGCAGTGGCTGGTCGGTGGAGGCGGCAGCCGCGAGACGGAGTGCCTCGTCGGTGGTGGCCTCACCCCAGCCGACCCCGCTCGGAGGGACGTTGGTGCGGTCCCGGTACAACCGACCGGCGTAGCGCTCCTTGAGGTCATCCCCGGAGATGAAGCTCTGAAACCCTCGATCGAGTGCCTGTTTGGGACCAGCCGAGTTGTTGGCGCTCACCGCTGCGGTGGTGTAGCCAGCCTGGGAGAGAATGCTTGCGAACGTCGTCACGTCGGGGCCGATGGCGTCGCCGACCTCTCGCGAGCCGTGCTCGTGTGGCCAGAGTCCCGTGAACATCGTCGCGAAGGCCGGCGTCGTTCTCGGCATGGGCGCGATGGCCTGGGTAAAGCGCGTTCCTTGCGCGATCAACCGGTCGAGGTGCGGAGTGCTACGCCGGTCGGTTGTACCGGGACCGCACCAACGTCCCTCCGAGCGGGGTCGGCTGGGGTGAGGCCACCACCGTCGAGAA
>JANQPS010000857.1 GCA_028285365.1 Thermoanaerobaculia bacterium
TGGCGAAAGGTAGCGGCCGTACTTCTCGAGGAGAGTGCCCGTGACCGCGTTGCGCCTCAGAATCTCGGAGAACTCGAAGCCGAGGACCCGGATCTCACCCTCGTTCGAGATCATGGCGGTCTCAGGGGTGACGAAGCCGTGGGTTACGGGCTCGTCTCCGACCCGGGTGCCGTAGGCGACGGACAGCCCCAGGGCCAGTCTCTCGGCGATGAGCAGCGCATGCTCAGTTGGTACCGGGTGTGACCTCTGAGCGGCCTGGCGCATGAGTGATGCGAGGTTGCGGCCAGAGATGTAGTCATAGGCGACGTAGGGAACGCCATGGATCTCGCCGACGTCGACTCCATGGGCGAGACTGGGGCTCTTGAGGGCCTGCTGCACCGCGGCTCGAGACTGGATCTGGGTTCCGAGCTCGGTGATCTTGACGGCCGCGCCGTTCAGGACCTGGAGAAGAAGAACCTGATCGAGACTGTTTTCTTGGATACGTCCGGCGCGAAACGTCTCGCCGAGCGAATTCTCACCCAGCTTCTTTAAGAGCAGGTATGGGCCAAATTGTTCATGAGCCACGACTTAGGTCCTCGAGTGCGAGCGGGGGCAATTCGGACGGGATCGGACACCACCAAAGGGTGAGTGTATCAAGGCTTTGCGATGTGTCTTTGGGTGCAACGGTGAGAAGTTTCGTAGGAGCTGGTCCGACGAGCAGGCTGCCGCGCCGCGGCCCTCGAGTCGCCGACTCATCCCGCAACTGCAAGGCAGGAGGCGAGGCCGTTTCGACCTCGGAAGACTCCCAGAGATGCCGAGTGCGAGATACGGTGACGCGGTCGTCAGTGCTCGGCGCGGTGTCGCGTGCCGCGACCCAGATCGTGCGTCGTGGACTCGAGGGCTACACCCGGAAGCCACCCGCTCGCCCTGGGGCCTCTGTCCTCTCGAGCCCGTTGGCTCTGGTCCTTCAGCGTTTCGCGCGCTCGCGGGCCCAGCGCTCGCGCCAGTATTGCCTCTGCCACCGGTCGACGTTGCGGTTGTGCTCGGCGAGCGTGCGCGCGAAGACGTGAGTGCCGTCGTTGCGCGAGACGAAGTACAGGTACGGCACATCAGGGGGTTTGACTGCGGCTTCGAGGCTGCTGAGACCGGGCGAGCAGATGGGGCCAGGAGGCAGTCCGGGGTACACGTAGGTGTTGTAGGGGGAGTCGAGCTTGAGATCGGGCCGTCTGAGGTTGCCGTCCCAGGTCCCCATCTGTTTGAGCGCAAAGATGATGGTCGGGTCGGCGTAGAGCCCCATGCCGATGCGGAGTCGATGCGCGTAGACGCCCGCGATCGTTGGTCGCTCCGAGTCGAGAGTCGCCTCTCGTTCGACGATACTCGCGAGGATGACGACATCGCGTAGCGACCAGTCGTCACTGAGATCGTCGAGCACGGAGTCTGCGATTCGGCGCCTGAAGTTCGCCACCATGGCGTCGACGATCTCGGCTTCGGACGTACCTTTGGCGAAGCGATAGGTGTCGGGAAACAGATAACCCTCGAGCGTCGGCGCTTCCGGATCGAGGTCCGCAACTCGACTCGGGTCGCGCATGAGGTCGACGAATCGCTCGAAGTCTCCGAAGCCCTCATCGCTCAGCGCCGTGGCGGTCTCCTCCAGAGTCAGGCCTTCGAGGATCGTGATCGGGTAGGTCACGACGTCTCCATCGATGAGCTTGGCGAGGACTCGAGGAGCCGCCGCGGGCAGGTCGAACGAATACTCGCCCTGACGCAGGGCCGGGTCGCCGAGTCGGTGAACGAGAAACAGCCGGGCGTACAGAGCGTTCTCGAGCACGCCCACCCGTTCGAGCTCTTCCAGGATGGCCCTGGCACTGGTGCCGGGCTCGATCTCCACTGCTACGGTGGAGCTCTTGCCGAACGGCTCGTGGAAGGCAACCCAGGTCTGCCAGGCCCAGAAGCCCGCGCCACCCGCAACGACCAACACCAGGAGCACGAGGACGGCAAACAGCTTGAGCAGCGGTCTGCGTTTCCGGCTAGCTGACGGGCTCATGATCCGCTCGCTTCTGTGCGGTGGTCCGTGCTTTCTCGAAGTCCCCGGACTGTAAGTCCCCGGACTATCGCCTCTTCGAGAATGATCTGAGCCGCCAGGGCGTCGATCTTTTGGGGGTGTCGTCTCGGATCGAGTCCCTGGTCGCGGAGCCGCTCCTGGGCTTCCACCGTGGTCAACGTCTCGGGCACGAAGATGGCCTCGAGTCCGGTGGCAGCCGTGAGCTTGGCAGTGAAACGGTGAACTCGCTCGACGTTTTCGCCACGCTGGCCATCGACGCCGATCGGCTCTCCGACGACGAGGCGTTGTGCGTCGATGTCTTCGGCGATCTTCACGAGCTGCTCGATGGCTTTCTGGTCCGACTGTCGCTCGATCGTGGAGTGGGGGAACGCAATCGTGCTCTCGGCGTGACAGACGGCCACCCCAATACGTCGTTCACCAAAATCGATTGCCATCGTCGCCACGACCTCAGCGTGGCGGTTGTCGGCGGCTGTGTCAAACGACGGGAAGACCTCCATCGCGCTCGTGCGAGGTGTTCGCCAACGCTCCACACCGGTCCAGCCCATCATCCTGACTAGACGCCGCTAGAGATGCCCGAACCACTCGTCATCTCGAGGCACTTCGTCAGGATGACCCAGCACTGATGAACGACGGCAGAATCTCGATTCGAGTGGCTCGGCCAGACGGCTGCACGTGATTGCTTCAGGTGGGCTGTGTGTTAGTGTGCGCGGCCGTGCACGAGGTGGTCATTCTCGGTGCGGCGCGCACCCCGATCGGGTCCTTCATGGGCGCCCTCGAGAGCCAGCCGGCCCCGCAGTTAGGAGCCACGGCTCTTACGGCTGCCATGGAGCGAGCCGGGGTCGAGCCAGGCGCCCTGCAGCAAGTCAACATGGGCTGTGTCCTGAGTGCTGGCCAGGGTCAGGCTCCGGCACGACAGGCGGCGCTCGGCGCCGGCTGTGACGAGTCGTGCGGGGCCATCACCATCAACAAGGTGTGCGGGTCCGGAATGCGTGCGACGATGATCGCAGCCAACGACCTGCGTTGTGGTGACTACCAGCTGGTGGCCGCGGGCGGTATGGAGAGCATGAGTCGCGCACCGTTTCTCGATGGCGGTGCCCGAGCCGGTCATCGTCTCGGTCACGGCACGCTGATCGATTCGGTGATTCACGACGGCTTGTGGGATCCCTACGGCGACAAGCACATGGGTAACTGCGCGGAGCTGTGTGCTCGCGAGTACGCGTTTTCTCGGGAGCAGCAGGACGACTACGCGATCGAGAGCTACCGCCGCTCGCGAGCCGCTTGGGAAGACGGCACGCTGTCAGCCGAAGTCGTTCCCGTAGAGACCAGGGTCAAGCGCAAGGTTGTCACCGTCGATCGCGACGAAGATCCGTTCCGGGTAGATCTGGATCGGGCTCGCGAGTTGCGTCCGGTCTTCGACTCGGAAGGAACCGTGACCGCAGCCAACGCGAGCAACATCAACGACGGAGCCGCGGCTCTGGTGTTGTCGACGGCCGACTACGCTCAGACTGCCGGATTGAAGCCGATCGCGCGCGTCGTCGCCCAGTCGAGCGTGGCGCAGGCACCCGAATGGTTCACGACTGCGCCAGTTGCCGCCATCAGAGCGGCTCTGGACAGTGCAGGCTGGTCTCCTGAGGACGTGGATCTCTTCGAGATCAACGAGGCCTTTTCGGTCGTCGTACTAGCTTGTATGAGAGACCTCGGGCTCGATCACGAGAAGGTCAACGTCAACGGCGGTGCTGTGGCCATGGGTCATCCGATCGGCGCCTCCGGGGCGCGGATCATCGTGACTCTCCTGCACGCGCTCGAGAAGCGTGGCCTCAGCCGTGGCTGCGCCGCCATCTGCATCGGCGGTGGCGAGGCCACGGCGGTTCTGGTCGAACGGCTCTGAGACGACGACCGGTTCTGGTGCGCTACTCTGATGTCGAGACTCAAGATCGAATCGGGTGCGGGTCCTGTGTGTAGGTCGAGGAGCTGGGTGCCCTTGATTGCACTCCTCGTGGCGGCCTGGCTTGGCGGCGGATCCTCGCTCCTGGCTCAGACCCCGGAAGAGGAGGCCCCCGAGAGCTCCGAGCAAACCACCGAGCCCGAGGAAGACTCGGCCGCCGAGACTGCGCCGGAGGAGGCGACCGCAGATCCGGAGCCGAGCGAAGATCCCGAGCGGATCCAGTTCGAGCTGCAGATGCCCGAAGACCAGGGTGGCGGTACCCTGACCGGTTCGGCGGGCTCGATGGACTTCGAAGGTGAAGACAGCGTGGTCCTGGAAGGGAGCGTCGAGATCCTCTACCAGGACGTGAAGGTCACTGCCGAGCGTTTGGAGTGGTTTCGCGAGCGTGGGGACATCGCCGCCGAAGGTGAAGTGGTTTTCGACCAGGGACCGCGTCGTCTGACCGGTCGCACGCTCGAGTACAACCTCGAGCAGAAGACCGGGATCTTCCGGGAGGTCAAGGGGTACGTGACCCCGGACTACTTCTTCGAAGGCTCGGTGGTCGAGAAGACCGGAGACACCACGTTCCTGATCGAAGACGGCGTCTTCACGTCGTGTGAAGCCGACGTTCCGCCCTGGAGCTTCAAGACCAAGAAGGTTCGCGTCGAAGTCGACGGTTTTGCCAAGGCGCGCAACGCGACCTTGCGCATCAAGGACGTTCCGATCTTCTACCTCCCTTACGTCCTGTGGCCCGTCAAGAGCGACCGCACGTCGGGGTTCCTCATCCCCAAACCCGGTTACTCGTCTCGGCGCGGTGCGTCGTTGGGACTGGGCTACTACCAGACCTTCGGACGCAGCTACGACGCGACCCTCAATCTGGACCTGTACTCGGGGGGAGCGCCGGAAGGCAGCCAAGGCACCGGCAACTACTTCGGAGTCGGAACCGAGTTTCGCTATCGCCCCAGTGAAGGCACTCAGGGAGTCTTCCAGGGGTATGCGATCCGCGATCCAGAGCGCGACGAGTGGCGCTGGAAGGTCGACTTCAACCACGAGTCGCGGGATCTACCGCTCGGTTTTCGCGGGGTGGTCCGCATCGAAGACGTTTCCGACTTCGACTACTTCGCCGACTTCGAGCGACGCTCGGATCGCAACAGCCGTCGTCGCGTCTACTCGCAGGCCTACATCAGCAAGAACTGGGGCTCTCACTCCTTCAACGTGCTGTTCGACAACCGCGAGACATTCCTCTCGCAGGATCGCGAAGTCACTCAGCGTCAGCTCCCCGAGATCGACTACAAACTGCGTTCGACGCGCATCGGCAAGACGCCGTTCTACTTTCAGCTGAAGAGCTCGCTTCACGCTGTCGACGTCGAACAGTCGGTGCGTCGCTCAGAGACCTACGGGCGTGGCGACATCTTCCCCGAGATCACGTTGCCGATTCGGTCTCGGCCCTGGCTCTCGTTGTCTTTCACCGCTGGCGCGAGGTACACGTTCTACTCGGACTCGCTGTTCGTCGACACCGACGACACCTTCGAAGAGAGTGAGTCCGACTTTCGTGGTGAGACCCTCTCGCGCCTCGTGCCCACTGCGTCAGCCGAGATCGTCGGGCCGAGCTTCTCGCGCATCTTCGATCTCAAGGGTGAGAAGTGGGAGAAGCTCAAGCACGTCATCGAGCCCAGGTTCACCTACGGCTACATCGAAGAGTTCGACGAGCAGGACCGGGTGCCCGTCTTCGACGAGATCGACAACGTGCGTGGCCTCAACATCGGCCGCGTCAGCTTGATCAATCGCTTTCTCGCGAAACCCAGAGGTGACGGGAGCTCGCGCGAGATCTTGTCGGTGACCTTCTACCAGGACTACTCGCTCGACAGCAAAGAGCCGCTTCAGCTGTCATCAGATCCGGAAGTGTCGCGGAGCTCCGGGCCTCTGGTGAACCAGGTGCGATTCAATCCGTCGCGCAACACGTCGTTGCGCACCGAGATCTTCTACAACACGTTGTTCGGCGAGATCGAGCGCACGGCGCTCTCGGGCAGTTTCGGAATCGGGCGTGGCGCCAACATCGGTCTGCGCTGGTCGACCCGGACCCGGGCCGAGGACGCGGTCACCCGTACCAATCAAGTCCGACTGTCGACCCGCTTCTCACTGGTGCCCAATCGGCTGTCGTTTTTCGCCGAGGTCGACTACGACCTCAACGAGAGCCTCGCGCAGCTGCAGCGTTACCTCGTGAACTACAACGGGTCTTGCTACACGCTGAGTCTCGAGGCGGCCAACTTCCAGCGCGGCACCCGCGAAGACACCGAGTACCGGTTTCTGGTCACGCTCAAGAACGTTGGCACCTTCCTAGACATCAACGGCGGAACGTCGGCCTCGCTGTAGGGCCCGCAGGCGCGACCCTTCCCCGGGTGAACGCCTACCCGAGACGGCGTTTGCGGAGCGTGTCGAACAGCTCGCGCACCACCCTCGAGCCCCCGTCCTCGAACTCTTCAGGCGCCGCGCGTTCGGCCGTCGACCAGAACTCGCTCGCCCCGAGGTAGCCCTGCGACTCGTAGACGTGGGCCTTGATCAAGAGCTGCAGGCGATCACAGGCCTTGACGAGGCGCGCCTCCGGGCTGGTTGCGGTCACCAGCTCCTGGGCGAGTTCGGCAGCGTCGTCTCCAGTGGGTTCGAGGAGCTCCAGGAAGATCTTGAGCTCGGCCTTCTTCTTGGCTTCGCGAGGTAGAGCCGAGTTCGCCGAACGGGGGATATCGCCGGTCCGGACCTCGGCTATGTCGTGGAGCAGCGCCAGCTCGAGAGCGTGCTCCAGCCGCCACGGACCTCCTGGAGGCTCGCGTCGCAGGACGGCCCAGACGAGGAGCGCGAGCTGGAAGGAGTGCTCGGCGACGCTCTCTGGCTCGACGACGCCGCGCTGGAGAAAGCCGGTCCGAGGGATTCGATCGAGCATCTGTAGCTCGATGAGGCTGTCGAGAAGTCGTTCGCTGGACATGGGACGTGGAGCCTCCCGAGACCGTAAATGGGGCGGGGTCGGAGTGGACGTGCGGGTCAGAGCCAGACTGCGACCCCAGACCGCGATCTGGACTGGGACCCAGACTGGGACCCAGACCGGGACTGAGTGCGACTGACTGGTTCCGAACGAGTGAGTGTGAGGCGGAGCTCTGAACGGAGCGCGTCTCGGAGACTAACCATGAGACGGTGAGCGGTCGAGTCGCACCCTCCGGACCCCGTGAGAGGTTCGTCGCGAAGTCATCCGAATTGGCCGTCGACGGGCCTGTTTGAGCTTGTGAAAACTTTCACAAGCGGCTAGTCTGACCGGTGGTGGTGGTAGAAGCCGACAAGGCGCAAGACGGCGGATTTCAGGGCGGAGCCCATGGTCCCCCGACCCGTCTGACGGTGCGGAGGAACGCCCTCCGGAGTCGTCATCCTTTCCGGCACGGTCCCGACCAAGCTTCGTCGAAGGCGAAGCGCGGACCAGCGCTGGAGTGAGCCTCGCTGAGCCGACCCAAGGAACCACCGGATCGCATTTGCAATCATGGCTTCCCAGATGAACAGCATCGACGACGCGCTTGCGCTCTCGACTGCCAGCAACCAAGCCGCGAATCCCGCGATGACCACCCTTGCCCAACCGACGTCCAAGCTTGCGGTCTACCACGAGTTGACCAAGCCGCGAGTGACTCTCATGGTCTTGATGACGACGGCGGAGGGAATGCTCTGCGCCCTTCCTGACGTGCTGCCGGGCGCCGTTTGGCTCCCAGCGTTCGCGGGTTTGCTCGGAACGTATTGTCTCGCCGCCGGCGCTTCTGCACTGAACATGTCCATGGAGGTCGAGCTCGACTCGCTCATGGGTCGCACTCGCTCGAGGCCGTTGCCGTCGGGCCGTCTCGAGGCCAAACGAGCTCTCGTTTTCGGCTTTGCGCTGACGTTCGTGGGTGCCGTCGTCTTGTTCTTGTTCGTCAATGTCCTGACCGCAGGAATTGGCCTGCTCACGAGCGCGAGCTACCTACTGCTCTACACCCCGCTCAAGCGGCGCACTCCGTACTCGACTCACGTCGGTGCGGTCCCGGGGGCTCTTCCGCCGCTAATGGGTTGGACGGCGATGACTGGCGAGGCGTCGGCTCCTGGCTGGATCCTCTTTGCCGTACTCTTTCTGTGGCAGATGCCACACTTCTTCGCCATCTCGTGGATGTATCGCGACGACTACCGCGAGGCCGGATTCATGCCGCTCGGCGCGGTGGACTCTGATGAAGGCCGCAGGACAGGACACCAGACGGTGGTTTTTACGATTCTGTTGCTCGTCGTCAGCCTCTTGCCGCAGTTCGTCGACTTGTCGACGCCGATCTACAGCGTGATTGCGGCGCTCCTGGGGCTGGCGTTCCTCGGTCGATCGGTGGCGTTTGCACGTGAACGCAGCGTCGCCAAGGCGAGAGCGACGATGTTGTTCTCCGTGATCTATCTGCCGGCGCTGCTGGCCGTGTTGGTGGTCGACCGGCTGGCGACCCAGGCACTCACGTCGCTCTAGCTGCCAGGTCCATCTCGATCGTCAAAGAACCAGGAGAGCCTGTTACCTTTCGGACGTGCCAGTGAGTCAGGAGAGCAGCGCGAGAGAAACCGGCGGATCCGACGGCGTCCAGGCGACGCCGGAGAGTTTCCTCCGTCGTTACGTCTTCTCTCTCGATCACAAAGTCATCGGGATCCAGTATGCGCTGACCGCGTTCCTGTTCCTGCTGCTCGGCTTCTCTCTGGTTCTGGTCCTGCGTTGGCAGCTTGCCTACCCCGACGAGCCCGTGCCCGTTCTCGGTGGCCTCCTCGGCGAGGAGCGCGTGACTGAAGACGGCGCGATCCTGCCGGAGTTCTACAACCAACTCGGCGCCATGCACGGCACCATCATGGTGTTTCTCGCCATTGTGCCGCTGGTCGTCGGAGCCTTCGGGAACTACCTCATCCCGTTGATGATCGGGGCTCCCGATATGGCGTTCCCGAAGCTCAACATGGCGTCGTACTGGACGTACGCGGCGGGGGGCCTGGTGATGCTGGCGAGCTTCTTCGTGCCCGGCGGTGCGGCCAACTCCGGTTGGACGTCATACCCGCCACTCGCCAACATCGCAACCGAGGGTCAGACCTACTGGCTTTTCGGCATGCTGATGATGATCATCTCGTCGCTGCTGGGCTCGGTGAACGCCATCGTCACCATCGTGCAGCTGCGCGCCCCGGGCATGACGCTCGATCGTCTACCGTTTTTCATCTGGGCGCAGCTGGTCACGGCTTTTCTGCTGCTCTTGGCCTTCCCGCCCCTGCAGACCGCGGCGGTGCTGCAGATGATGGACCGGCTGCTCGACACGAGCTTCTTCATGCCGAGCGGACTCGTCGTCAACGGCGAGGTGATGGCCAACAGCGGCGGCGGGACCCCGCTGCTGTGGCAGCACCTGTTCTGGTTTCTGGCGCACCCGGAGGTCTACGTCCTCATCCTGCCGGCTTTCGGGATCGTGGCCGAGATCATCGCCAACAACACCAGGCGGCCTTTGTGGGGCTATCGCAGCATGGTGGCAGCGACGCTCGCCATCGGCGTGCTCGCGTTCATCGTCTGGGCCCATCACATGTTCTTGACGGGCATGGGCACGGTGATCTCGGCCTTCTTTCAGACCACGACGATGATCATCTCGATCCCATCTGTAGTGATCCTGACGTGCCTGTTCTTGTCGTTGTGGGGTGGCGCCATTCGCTTCACGGTGCCGATGCTGTTTGCTCTGGCGTTCCTGCCCATGTTCGGGATCGGCGGATTGACCGGGCTGCCGCTGGGGCTGGCCGCAGCCGACATCTACCTGCACGACACCTATTACGTGATCGGCCACTTCCACTACGTCGTCGCCCCCGGGACGATCTTTGCGATCTTCGCCGGTGTCTACTACTGGTTCCCCAAGGTAACCGGACGCAAGCTATCGACCGTGCTGGGTCATCTGCACTTCTGGCCGTCGCTGATCTTCATGAACGGGATCTTCCTGCCCATGTTCAAGATGGGCATGGCGGGGGTGTCGAGGCGCTTGTTCGACGGCGGTAGGCAATACGACTTCGGCGAAGGGGTCGCGGGCCTCAACGTCGCCATGTCTCACTCGGCGTGGGCGTTGGCCGCGGTCCAGGTCTTCTTCGTGGTCAATCTAGTCTGGAGTCTCGCGCGTGGTCGACGCGTTGGCGACAACCCCTGGCAGGCCACCACCCTGGAGTGGAGCGCGCCCTCGCCGCCGATCCCGCACGGCAACTTTGCGCGCGAGGTGAGAGTCGAGCGCGGACCGTACGAATACTCGGCACCCGGGGCAGATCAGGACTACCTGAGCCAGGCCGACGCGGCGCAGGTGGCCGAGGCGACAGGTTCCTGAGCGCATGGAGATTCCGTACACCACGGCGGAGCGTCCGGACACAGGCCTCACCAACGGCCGCTTCGGGATCTGGCTCTTTCTCGCCTCGGAGGTCATGTTTTTTGGTGGCTTGTTCTCGTCGTACCTGCTCTTGCGTCTGGGAGCGACGGACTGGCCCCGAGGGGCCGATCGGCTCGACGTCGTGCTGGGTGCGGTCAATAGCCTGCTACTGGTGCTTTCGAGCATCACGATACTGGCCGCCTGGGGAGCCCTGCGAGATGGTGGCGGGCTGGCCAAGGCGCGTCGCCTGCTCGGCGCCACCATCGTGCTTGGTGTCGTGTTTGTCGCCATCAAGGCGAACGAGTGGCAGCACAAGCTCGAAGAAGGCATTCGTCCTGCAACCGACATGTTCTACGCGCTGTACTTCACCATGACCGGTCTGCATCTGATTCATCTCCTTGCCGGACTCGCCGTGCTCGGATACTTGGCTGGGCCGGGGGCCGCTTTGTTCCGGCGCTCCCCGAAGCAGTACACCCAGCGCGTCGAGATCACCGGGATCTACTGGCACTTCGTCGACCTCGTGTGGATCGTGCTGTTCCCGACCCTCTACCTGACATGAACGAGGCCCTGCAAACGAGCCGAGGCGCCGCTACTGGCGGGCTCTTGAAGAGGTTTGGCGTCCTGGCCGGACTGCTGGCCGTCACGGTCCTCGCTGGGGTCCTGGGACTCCATCCGCTGCTCGTGGTGACGTTGGCGCTGGTTCAGGGTGGCGCCACCCTGGTCCTGCTCCTGGGCTTGAGACGCGAAACGTCTCTGGTGCGCGGGCTGACGTGGTTCACCGCTTTCCTGCTCGTGTCGCTGATCGCGCTCACGACGCTTGCTGAGCGGACGTCCCAGAGGATCGAGCTCGCGCCACCAGTTGATGCTGCCGAAGTCACCGAGGAGGCGTCGCCATGAGCCGTCGTAGAGCCGAAGCAGAGAGCCGGCTGGGAAAGCGTCGCCAGAGAGAGGAGAGATGATGTCGTTGAAGACCGTCCATCTCACCCTGATCGCGATTGCGAGCCTGCTGTCAGCTCTGGTGTGCGCCTGGGCGGCGGCCGGCGGCCGAGACGCCGCGTCCTTGACGCTCGCCGGTGCCTCCCTCGGCACGACGTTCCTACTGGGCTGCTACTGGCTCAGGGTGCGCCGGAGGCTGGCTCAGTGGTAGTACCGGATGGCAGGTGCCGAATGGTAGGTCTCCGATGAGTGGACGACGCTGGAAGCGGCTTGCCGCGTTGACGTCGTTGCTCTGGTTGGCGCTCCAGGCTGGCGGTCAGGCGTCGGCGCGCGCGTGTACGGTCTGTTTCGGGGACGGCGACCAGACTCCGGGCCTTGGAGCTGGCATCGTGCTGCTCC
>JANQPS010000864.1 GCA_028285365.1 Thermoanaerobaculia bacterium
GAAGAGCGAGCTCTACCGACGCATCTCTCTTCCGGAGGAGCACGCTGAGCGCATGCCGCAGAAGGCGAAGCGCCTCGGACAGTCGGAAATCGACACCATTCGTGCGTGGATTGCTGCCGGCGCACCCTTGGGACAGTTCGTCGACGGCGATCGTCTCGACGACTGACTCCAAGGCCCCGGCCGCACGCCCCAGTGTTCGGTTTCGGGTGTTCGGTTTCGGGTCCCGCCAGCGTTTCTCCCCTCGACGGCGCCCAAGTCGTCAGCTCACAACCAAATGGGGTAAGCACATGCGTCACGCGATCCTTTCGAATCGAGCTCACGGAGGTCTTCGCCTCGGTCTCGCCTTGCTTCTGGCCGTCGCCTCTGGCGCCTGCGTTGAATTCGAGCAGCTCATCAAGGTCAACAAAGACGGAAGCGGTGAACTGATCCGCAGCGTCCGGATCAGCGAGAGCTTCGTGGAGACCATGTCGCAGGAAGGTCCTGAGCCATCAGCCGCCGAGGTCGAGGAGGGTTTGGCCCAGATGGAGGAGGCCTTCAAATCCGACCCCGGTACTCTTGGAGCGGGAGTCCGGTTCGTCGACGTCGAGACGATTCCGGCCGCTGAAGGAAGCAAGCTTCCGCTGGCCGGATTCGTGTTCAGGTACGAGTTCGACGACATCAGCTCGCTCGATTTCAGCGCCCTGCCCGACATGGGACAGGCTGGCGGCATGGCAGGCGGCGAGGGCGAAACCAGTGACGAAGATCGGTTGGCCTTTCGGTTCTCGAGCAAAGGCAAGAAGTCCACGGTCTCGGCCGTGTTCTTCGAGAGCGAAGAACAGATGCGGGCCGAATTCGAAGACCTCGACATGAGCGAGGCGGTGGAGTCGGGAACCGACGAAATGGCTGATGCGATGCTCGAGATGATGAAAGAGATGCTGGCCGGTTTCCGTATCAAGGTTGCAATGGAAGTGGCTGGCAAGGTCACGAGCACCAATGCCGCGGTCATCGACGGCAACACCGTGACGCTGATCGAGGTCGACTTCGATCGCCTGTTCGAACAAGAGGACAAGTTGGCCGGCTTGCAGGGACTCGAAGGCGAGCCGTCTCTGGCTCAGCTCGGGCTGGTCCTGCAAGACGTCGACGGTCTCACGTTTCCCATGACGCCCGAGGTCTCCGTCGAGTTCAAGTAGAGGCGTCTCGAGTCTGCCGAAGCTTGCCCTAAGTCTGTCGAAGCCTGCCCTGAGTCTGCCGAAGGGGGGGCCTGCCCTGAGTCTGTCGAAGGGAGGCCTGCCCGTAGCTGATCACCCGGCTCATCTTCCAGCCGTCGTTCGTCTGTTTCCAGACGTGGACGAACTCGAAGGTGCCACAGTCCATGACGCCGTTCTCCGGGTGGCAGAAGGTGTGGCTGTCTACGGAGCTGACCGGCCCGAGTTCTGACCGATCGCCGACCTGAGACGTGAGGCTCGGGGCTCAGTCGGAGCTCGGTGGTGCGAGCTCCTGCGGAGCCAGGACAACAAACCCCATCATCATCTCGTCACTCGACCAGCGGCCGAAGCGAACGTGTTGCTCCGGATCGAAGCCGCGCAGGTCTCCGTACTCGGGTGAGTTGTCGTACCAGGCCGTGAATTCGATCCGCGTACCGGCCGGGATCTTCTTGAACTCGTCGTAGCGGTAGGACAGCTGCCACGCGAAGTCGTAGGTCGGCACCTCGAGCAGGACCTCACTGGTGCCGTCCGGGTAGAAGGCCTCGTACTTGGCGGCCTTGCCGCGCAGGTGCATGTGGGGGGTCATCGAAATGATCACGGAGTCCCGCTCGACGATGCTCTCCGCCGGTCCGAGCTCGTAGCGAGCGTCGCCCGGCGGCAGATCGATGTCGAAGCGCGTGAGGTTGAGAATCTCCATCTTCTTCTTGGGTGGCTTCTTGGCGAAGTAGAAGCCGACCTGCGAGGTGCTGTCGACGAGTGCCGTGCCGGGCCCCGCCTCTTTGGTGTAGTGGATGTCGAAGGTGATCCGGGAGCCTTTGACGAGCTTGATCCCGTAACCGTCCGGGTAGAGGTTGGCGCCGGCTCCCGAGGCGGCTCCACCCAGGAAGCGACCAGCACCTTCCGGGGCAATGGTGTCCGATTCGAAGCGGGTGGGTTTGGGCGGCAGCTGGCCGTTCTCGTCCGGCGGCAGCATGAGTGCGTTGAAGTGGTGGATGATCGAGAGGCCAGGCTTGCACTGGAAGCCGCGAATGTAGACGTCATCCGGGAGCATCTCTTCCGTCAGGTCGATCGCAAAGCCGGTGTAGACGTCGGAAACGTCGTCGCCAATCTCGTATGCCACCGGGATCGTGACCACGAGGTCCGGAGGACCGGCGATCCAACCTCCTTCGGACTCGAAGGTGGGAGCGGGCGGAGCGCTCGAAGCGTCGCCTTTCGGAGCGCCACTCGCAACCCAGCTCTCGATCGTGTCGATCTCGGCTGCGCTCAGGCTTCGTTCGTTGGCGAACACTCCATGGAACTTGGGGTGGGCGTCCCAGGGGGGCATGTCGCCGCTCTTGATCTGCCGGAGGATCGACCTGGCCCACGGACGGACCTCGTCGTAGCTGACCAGAGACATGGGCGCAACCATGCCGCCGTAGTTGGGGCCGGCGGCGCGATGACACTCCTGGCACTCGCGCTGGAGCAGAGGGAGCACATCCTCGTAGAAGGTCGGCTGGTCAGCGGACCAGGCCGGAGAGACGCAGAAGATTGCGATCACACAGATGACGACGACTGCGGCGGCGTCGCGAATCCAAGGCCGGTCGCACGACGGAATCCTCGGTGACATCCTCGGTCCCTCCTCGTTGCATGTCCTGGGGTGCACTGTCCTAGGGTGCACTGTCCTAGGGTGCACTGTCCTAGGGTGCACTGCCCTGGGGTGCACTGCCCTGGGGTGCACTGGCTCGATTTGCACTGGCTCGGTTGGTCGTCACCTACCTTATCGCTTGCGAATGGGGCCCAGCCCCGGAGGTCCTCAGAGGCGGAATCCTGCGCTCCAATCCTGTCGAGGGAGGAGTGAGCCGGGCAGGACTTGATCCTGCCCGGCGTGTCTCACCCGCGAGGGTAGGTTTCGATCTTCGCGAAGTTGATCGAGAACGAGTCGACCGGGAGAGTGTCGGCGCTCGGCGGCGTCGGGTTGGCGCGCAGCAAGGCTCCGCCGCTCACCTGGTCCAGTTCGTCGAGGCTCAGCTCTGCCGAGTGTGGCTCGCCCTGGTTGCTCTTGGTGTTTTCCTGCTTCATGTCCCTGTTCTTGTTCATGCTCTTGATCATGTTCTTGTTCATAGTGATGTTCCTTGTGTGCTTGATGTTGATTGACTCAGTCGCCGTGACGGACCGTCAGCGATCCGTCGTACGGCCGTTGAACGCGTACGCGTGTCTCGAAGGTGCGTGCGACTACTTGATCGGTGTGTAGCCGAACGAGAAGTGCTCTGTGGGTATGGGGTTACGTGACGGCTCCTGCGGACGGGCGGCGACACCACGGCCGCCAGCCACCTCGTCGAGCTCGTCCATGCTCAGCTCGACGGCTTCTGCGGCCTGGTTCTGAACGACGCTCTTCTTGCTCTTATCTGTCTTCATGGTTGTTATCTCCAGATTGGGTTTTGGTACCGAGTCGCTGAAGCGCAGCTCGGCGTTCCGGTGGAGTAACGACCGTGGGTGTCGGATCCCCTCAGAAAAGTCTTTGGCCTCGGGGCTCCTCTCAGCGAGTCGTGTTCCAGTTGGCACGAGCCTTGGCGACCGCGCGCTTGATGCCCTCGACGATGAGATCCGGGTCGGTCTCCGGGAGCGCATGGTTGCCGTCGGGGCTGATGAGGTGTTCTGCGTCTGATGACTGGGCCACCAGCTCGCGCTGCAGCTCTTGCCAGACGACCTCGGACTCGTCGACAGGGAGCCCCATGCCTTTGAAGGCGTCGAAGCTCTTGCCGGCCGTGATGACGACAAGAGGCAGATCGCCGAGCGCCCCGCCGGGAACGGCAGCGGCGCTGTGGGAGCTCCCCTCGTACTCGGAGGCCTGAGTCAGATAGGTGGTGGGGTTCATCATGGCGGACTCGTAATCCCGGCGGAGGCTCTGGTCGAAAGCTTCAGGCCAAGGGGGGAGCTGCTCGGAGGTGATAGCTCCTCCTTCGGCGGCCTTCGCCATGCCCCGAACCATAGGAACCGTGGCCTCGACGAGCTGGCCAACTGGAGCGGGGAGGCGTTCCCACTGCTCAGGGTGGGCGGCGTCGATGAAGACCAGAGCTGCTACGTCGGCGCCGTAGCGACGTTGGTAGATCCTGATCGTGTAGCCCCCGAGGGAGTGACCAGCGAGAACAAAAGGTGGTTCGAGTCCGGCCGCGTTCAGTAGGCGGTGTAGCTCGTCGGCCATTTGCGACGACGTCCTCTTGCCCGGGATGGCTTCGCTGTGGCCCAGGCCGGCGCGGTCGTACACGCAGGTCCGCACGTGTGGGGCCAATGCCTGCTGCAGGTGTTGATACTGGATGGACCATTGGGCGGCGCCGGCATCCAGGACGACCGTTGGACCGGCGTCTCCCTTGCAGTCGATGTAGAGCTCGGTGCCGCCAATGTCGACCAGACGGCCTTCCCCTTCGCCAGGGGTTGCAGCCGTGAGAGCGAGCCAGACAACTAGAACTAGAGAAGTGGACATCGGGATCTCCTTCTTTGTTAACTGTAACGATACCGTTACTACGAAGCAGGTCCAACAAGGTTTTTGGGATCGTGAGTGGTGTCCACGTCGAGGCTGCCGAGAATGGGTGGGTTGAAGGTTAAGGAGCCAGCTGGCAGGTAGCCTCCGACTCCGAACGGAGTGAGAGCTTGGCCACCTGGGACTTCGAGCACAGCGACCCGAGCGTGAGAAGATGAGGGGCATCGCCGTGGTGTCGAGAGCTGATGGCGGCTGTGACCGAACGAGATCGAAAGAGGTCGGAGAGAGGGAGTGCGGCTGGGCGTGAATCACAAGCGCAAGGCTCGGACCCACGTTCGCGCGAGACTGGTGTGTGTCGTCCTTCTGGCGGCCTTTGGCGCTTCAGCGCCATCGATGGGGCAGACAACTGGATCGCCACCGCGCACCTCGGACGGTCAGCCCGATCTCCAGGGGGTGTGGGACTTTCGAACGCTGACCCCGTTGGAGAGGCCGGAGCGCTACGGCAACCGTGCCGTACTGAGTGAAGAGGAGGCGTCGGCGATCGAAGCTCGCTCAGCCGAGCGCGAGGCCCGGCTCGGGCAGCCGAGTGATCCCGAGCGCGGACCGCCGACAGGTGGACGCGTAGGTGCCTACAACAACTTCTGGATGGATCAGGGCGCCGAAGTCTCGCCGGACCGGCGCACCTCGCTCATCGTCGACCCACCCAACGGCCGGATCCCGTCGCTCGTTGCTGGGGCCAAACACCAGGTGGCAGGCGAGGATCTGCCGACCGACGTGCCGGTACGCATCCGGGCCGCTGGAATTGGTGCGGAGGGTCCCGAGAACCGGGGCCTGTCCGAACGCTGTCTCCAGGGCTTTAACACGGGCCCACCCATCACGCCCCGTGGCTACAACCAGAACATCCAGATCTTGCAGACCGCTGACCACGTGGTGATCTTGAACGAGATGATCCACGACGCGCGCATCGTCCCACTCGCCGAGCGACCGCCTTTGCCGCCGTCGATCCGGCCATGGCTCGGTGACTCGCGCGGGCGCTGGGAAGGAGACACCCTCGTCATCGAGACCGACAGCTTCACCGCCAAGATCTCGAGCTTCTCGAGGGATGCCTACACTGCCTATGGCACTGGCGAGACGCTGCACCTGACGGAGCGCTTCTCCCTGGTCGGCGCCGACACTTTGCGCTACGAGTTCACCGTGAACGATTCGGCGACGTTTACCGCACCGTTCACGGTCGTTCAGTTCATGCGTCGGAGTGACGGGCGGATCTACGAGTACGCCTGTCACGAGGGCAACTACGGTCTGCGCAACATCTTGACGAGCGCCCGTGCGCTAGAGGCCGGGGAGTCGCGCTAGTACTGCCTCCTCAACGAGGTCGACGGCTCACCAGCTCGCTAGGGAGCGTGCGAACGTGACGACCAGCACCAGTGCGGACACCGCAAGCTGACCAGCCAGCGCGACTCTGAGGACTGGACCCCAGTAGCCACGGTGAACCGCGAGCCAGAGCGAGGCTCCGATTCCAAAGGTCACTGGTACGAGTGCCCAAGGCAGGACCAGTCCCGCGATCATCAGTGGGGTCAGGCCGTAGTCGAAGCCGCCCGCTGCTGCCGCGTGCACCAGCCCCGCTACGAAGATCACCACGTAGAGCACGTGCAGAGCGGCATGGGTGGCAGCCAGGCGCCCGATCCAGACTGCTTCGCTCGGTTCCTGCTCCGATCGCCTTCGAGCTCGTCGCGCGAGAGGCCAGAAGGGCACGGCGGCCAGGAACGCGATCGTGCTACCGACGAAGAGCAACGTGTGAGTTTCGCCGCTCGTCCACCACGGCGACGAGCGGTACTGGACGCCGTTGACGAAGACGTTGCGAACCTGGTCTTCGGCCGAGCTCAGCACCACTCGAGTTTGGAGGTCCGTCGAAAGAAAACCGTGCTGCGACAGAGGACGAAGCACAGTGCGATCGTCGCCGCGTCGCAAGACCATCTCGTCGCCGCTGACCGCCAGCTGGATCCTGTCCGGCTCCAACATGGAGCCCACGGCCTCGAACGTCGAGGCGGGTACAGGAGCCCGCTCGAAGGAGGTCGCCGCCATGTCGGCAACTCCAGTGATGGTGGCGGGCTCTACCCTGTCCGTTGGAAAGAACCGAGCGAAAAACTCATCGAAGACGTTCCACCGGACCTGCCAATCGCGTCGATTGAGCGCAATGAACAGGCCGAGCCGTTCGTCCGGGTACAGGAGCAGCTCGCTGGTGAAGCCGAGTTGCCCTCCGGTGTGCGTCAGGAAGCGGCGGACGCCGTACTCGCCTCGCTGCGCTCCCGAGCGTTCCTCTTCGAACCCCAAGGTTCTGCCAGCAAATTCACTCGAGTACGAGAAGCGGGTCTGGTGCAAGCTCTCGCGTGCGGCGCGCGACAGCAGCCGGTCGTCCTCGAGCTGCGCGAGGAGAAAGAGGGCCATGTCGGGGGCCGTCGTCACCAGACCGTCGGCGGGCGCCACCAGACTGTAGTCCAGCGTCAGAGTCTGGATGGCGGAGTTGGTGACCTCGTGTCCTACGGCCATTCGCTCTCGAAGCGGACTCGGCGGAGGCTGCTCGAAAGAGGTCGACTTCATTCTCAGCGGTGCAAAAACCAACTCCTGCGCCGCCTCTGCAAATGGCGTGTCGGTGATGATCTCCGCGAGCCGCCCAGCCAGGGCGTAGCCGTGGTTCGTGTAGCGGTAGAACTCACCCGGTGGCGACACCTGTGCCACCATCCGTCGCTCGACGAACTCGGTGAGTGACATCAGGCCGTCCGGTGTCCTGGCGGCGTCCCCGACGTCCGTGACGTCCAGCCCGGACGTGTGGGTCAGCAGATGAACCGCGGTGACGGCCTGGTCGTGTCTCTCGCCAAAACCCCCCGACCCCAGCTGGTCTCGCGTGTCCGCATGGAGGTCGAACCGACCGAGGTCCGCGAGCCTGGCGAGCATGGTGGCCGTGACTGGCTTGGACAGGGAGCCCACGCGAAAGACAGTTTGTGAGCTCGCCTGTTCGCCCGTCATGGCGTTGGCCAGTCCGAAGCCGTCGGCCAGCAAGACCTCGCCTCGGTAGACGACGGTCAACAAGGCTCCCGGAACGCGCCCCTCGTCGAGCGCCGTCATCAGCACGTCGTCGGCGAAGGCTCGAGCCGTTTCCGCCGTCAGTTCGGGTCCGCGCTGGACGGCGGCCGTTGGGGGGGCGAGGCCGATGAGAGTCAACGAGGACAGCCAGAGGGCTCGCCAGACCTGCCTCGCTGAGACCGGCTGGCCGCCGCGTCGCCAACGCGTACGATGATCACATGCGGTCGCGAACGGTGTTGCGACGCTGGTTCCGCTCAATCGTCTCATTTTGCGACTGTGGGATCGATTGCAGCCGCGCGTAGCGAGGACACGACCCGGACGAGAACTCCGACGGCGGCACGTGCGATGAGCAGCAGGACGGGCAATCGACCC
>JANQPS010001229.1 GCA_028285365.1 Thermoanaerobaculia bacterium
CTGGTGCGCATCTACAGCACCAGCTCCTGAGGTTGCGGGTACGGGAGTGGGCGGACGAGAAGCTGATCGATCGCGCTCCAAATGGCCGTGTTGGCACCGATCCCGAGCGCGAGCGAGAGGGTTGCAACGAAGACCACCGTGGGGTGGCGGGCGAGGCTTCGTAGCGCGAAGCGCAGGTCCTGGCGAAGGATGTCCATCGAAAACTCCTGTCGGATGGCGAGGAAAGAGTGGACAAAAGAGCCGAGGGACCAGCGCAGAAGAGAGGTTCGGCCCGTCTGTCCAGAAGAGGTCGCGTCGAGACGAGAGCGATGCTGGAGCTCGGCGAGCCACAGAGACTCGAGGTCATCACTCCGGCTCGGCGGAGCGAGGGCGCACGCGAGACGCAGCACTGCGGTCGCGAGTCGGAGTCGAAGCCCGACGGTCCCGGGTTGCTCGCTCATCCACCTTCCCTCAAGAGGCCGCTGAGATCGACCGGAGCGAGAGATCGGTAGCGCTCGAGAGCTCCCTGTAGCACTCGGGCACCATGAGGAGTGACTTCGTAGTACCGGCGCGGAGGTCTCTTCTCTTCCTGGGCGAGTCTTGCGTCTTCCCATCTCGAGCGAGCTAGACCGATCTGTTCGAGTCGTTCCAACGCCGGATACACGGTGCCGCTCGTGAGCCCGGTTTCTTCGAGAACGTCGAAGCCGTAGCGCGCACCCCGAGCCAGGGCGTGCAGAACCATGACCTTGCCGAGGCTGAGCTTCGGGTCTGGCTCCGGCTTCTCAGTCTTTTCGCGTCGGGAGTCGGCGCTCATTGATCTATGTAGAGATTCAACATATGTCGTAGTACGCGCAGTGAGGCGAGAAGTTTTCGCGGCTCCTGAAATTCTTCTGGATGCTGTTCGTTTCTAGGCATAAGGTTCATAGGTATACATCGAGACGACTCCAACGGGGGACAGAAGTCTCGAAGTAGCTTCGGCCCTCAACGTAGAAGTGGTTCCAAGGGTGTCCCAGGAGTGTCCGAAGAGTGTCGGATGAGTGACTGTGGTGAGAGGAGAAGGTATGGCGGCCCCATCGATGAATCTGTTGCGCGGGACTCTCGATCTTTTGATCTTGAGAACCCTGAGTCACGGTGCCCTACACGGTTACGCCGCGTCGAAGTACATTCGCGAGTCGTCTGGTCAAGCGCTGCAGATCGAAGAGGGAGCGCTCTACCCGGCTTTGCGACGCCTCGAGAAGAAAGGTTTCCTGACCGCCTGGTGGGATGCCACGGACACCGGACGCGAGGCGAAGTTCTACGAGCTCACTGATGCCGGCCGGGAGCACCTGGACACAGAGCTCCATCAGTGGGAGCGCTACGTGGTGGCAATGCGTCGAGTGCTCTTCGAGGCCGATCCGCCGACGCCTGCCCTGGCGCCGTCGTCCTAGTCGTGGGTTGCTGTACCTGGACTGAGCCGTGGACTACCGGGCCGTGGGTTACTGAACCGTGGGCAACCAGGCCGTGGGTGACTGAGTCGTGAGTGATCGCTTCAAGAGGCGCCTCGACGAGAACGTTCAGCGTCCGGTCGGACGCGACGTCGACGACGAGCTGCGCTTCCATCTCGAAATGAGGAGGCTCGAGCTCGAGAGTGAAGGGCTCGACGAGAGTGCTGCCAAAGAGGAGGCCGAACGCCTCTTCGGGGACCGCAAGAGAATCGCCGCACAATGCCGGCGCCAAACGCGCGCCGCCCGGCGCGCCACAGAAAGAGGTTGGATCATGACTCGACTTCTCCAGGATCTGCGGTTCGCCTGGCGCAAGCTCACGCGCGAGCCTGGCTTCGCGGCTGCTGCCATCTTCACTCTGGCGCTCGGCATCGGCGCCAACACTGCGGTCTTCAGCGTTCTCGACGCCGTGCTTCTGAGACCCTTACCGTTTCCCGAATCCGAACGTCTCATGGCCCTGTGGGAGGTCAATGAAGACGGCATCGAGATCGCCGTTGCCGGCAAGAACTTCGAGGACTGGCACGATCAGGCGACCACCTTCGACTCCATGGCTCTCTTCAACAACTGGAACGGTGTGACGCTCACGGGCGACTTCGATGCGCGCACCGCCAACGCGTCGGCCGTGAGTGTCGAGTTCTTCCGCGCCCTCGGCATTCGGCCGGCCATGGGTCGCTTCACGAGCACCGAAGATCACCAACTCGGTGCTGAGCCTGTTGCGGTCATCAGTGAGACCCTGTGGCGAGGCCTGTTCGGAGGACGGTCGCTGGAAGAGATCTCGCTGCGCATGGGAGGCGAGGCCTACGACGTCGTCGGAGTCGTTCCTGCTGGTCAGGAGTTTCCCGAGACCACCGAGGTCTGGGCGGCCTACGAGCGCATCGAAGACGCGAGCTCGAGAACGGCTCACAACTATCGGGTCGTGGCCCGGCTCCCGGGCGATCGTTCGCAATCCGATGCGCTGGCTGCGGCGCGAGCGGAAATGACCACGATCGCGGCGCGCCTCGCCGGCGAGCACGAGGGCGACATCGATGCGGTCAACGTGGCCGTGACTCCATGGCACGAGGAGCTGGTCGCGGGGTCTCGTCAGCCACTCTGGCTGCTCTTGGGCGCCTCTGGACTGCTGCTCGTGGTTGCGTGCTCGAATCTCGCAGGGTCTTTGCTCGCGCGCTCTTTTTCGAGACGCCGGGAGATGGCGGTCAGGGCGGCCATCGGCGCTGGCAAAGGTGGCCTGATGCAGCAGTTGATCGTCGAGAGCGTGTTGTTGGCGACGCTGGGCGGACTGGCGGGAATCGTGGTCGCGACAGCTTTCGTTCGAGTGCTGCTGGCGGTCGCGCCGCCCAGCCTTCCTCGACTCGACGACGTTGGGCTCGACCCGCGGGTTCTGGTGTTCACCTTTGTCGTCTCGGCTATCGCGGGCATCGTGCTCGGGCTGGTCCCAGGGTGGTCGCTCACCCGCACACCGTTGCGGCGGGCGATGACCGGCGACGCCGAGGGAGGGCGTCAGCACCGACTCTGGAACACACTGGTCGCGACCGAAGTCGCGCTGGCTCTCGTGCTCCTCGTTGGTGCCGGCCTCCTGCTAGGCAGCGTCCGCAAGATCCTGCAGGAGCCGATGGGATTCGACGCCGAAGGGGTTCTGACCGCCGAGCTCGAGCTCCCCGTCGACATGCCCGAATGGGCCGGCGACCTCACGCCGCTTCTCGAGGCTGAGCAGGATCTGGGCCGCTTTGCCTTGAATTTTCTCGACGAAGTCAGTTCGATACCGGGAATCGACCGGGCCGCACTCACGAGCTCGCTGCCATCGCGTGGGATGCCCACCACGACCGTCTTTCTCGACGACCGACCGATCGAAGACGCCGCGGTGGCCGGCTATCTGATGGTGAGCGAGGACTATTTCGATCTTCTCGAGATTCCGGTACTGCAAGGGCGGACCTTCGACAGCCGAGACGTGACCGAGTCGGAGCACGTCGCCGTGATCTCCCAGTCGATGGCCGAGCGCTACTGGCCTGACAGCGAAGCCCTCGGTCAGCGGATTCGGCCACCGGGGATGGATCCCCACGGTGAGACCTGGCTGAGGGTGGTCGGCGTCGTCGGCGACGTTCGCCAGCGAGGAGCGACCCGCGCGGCCCCGTCGCTCATGTACGTCTCGCTGCGCCAGCGTCCTTTCCGAGCTCGTTGGTCGTCGCTGGTCGCCAAAGGTGACACTGCGCCCGAGACACTCGTGGGTCCTCTGCGCGAGACCGCGCAGTCAGTATCGAAGGACATGCCGCTGGAGATTGCGACCCTCCCGGACGTTCTGAGGACCTCGATCTCTCGTCAGCGTTTCCAAATGCTCCTCATCACGACGTTCGCCGGGCTCGGGCTGCTCCTGGCAGCCGGCGGCATCTGGGCGGTCGTTGCGTTCCAGGTTGCGGAGCGCACGCGTGAGCTGGGGATCCGGATCGCACTCGGTGCGGCCCCGGAGAAGCTCGTCTCGCAAGTG
>JANQPS010000884.1 GCA_028285365.1 Thermoanaerobaculia bacterium
GGCTGAGAGAGCAGGATGAGCCAGGTAGCCGAAGGGGCCGAGGCGGTAGTTGACCGTGACCAGGACCACGCCCTTCTTGGCCAGCTCCGTACCGTCGTAGATCGGGTTGTGACCGGAGCCGCGGGTCAGGGCGCCGCCGTGTATCCAGACCATGACCGGCAGGTCGTCGTCCAGTTTGCCGGTCGTCCAGATGTTGAGGTAGAGGCAGTCCTCGCTGGTTTCACCACCTGGCGAGCTGTAGAAAGAGCCTTCGGGATAGGGCGGCTGCATGCAGGCCGGCCCCTCGACGATGGCCTCGTACAGTGCGTCCCAGCCTCTGTTGGGAACCGGCGGCTTGAAGCGGAGGTCACCGATCGGTGGCTTGGCGTACGGCACTCCGAGATAGATGTTGACCGACGGGTCTTCGGGCGAGACCATGCCCACGATGTATCCGGGCTTGATCGGCATCACTGGTCGATCGTCGATCTGGGCTCCTGCAGTCGCGCCCCACAGGACGAGGAGGGTGATCGATAGCGTCGCCAGATGGTGGCGGGAACGGTGCGTTGGTCGGTTCATCGGAACTCTCCCTTCACGGCTGCGGGCGCATTGGTCACGCCGCTCTTGCTTACGATAGCTGTCTGGTGTCGCGTGCGTGGTGATGGATCTCGCTGATCGGGTGCCTGGCTACGGCTACTCGGCGACGTCGTAGGCGATCAGTAACTCCTGGTCGCGGATGTAGAGGGTCCTGTTGGCGACCACTGGGTGAGTCCAGCTGTAGTCGCCGCGAGGCTGGAGCTCGAAGCGTCCGCGCTCCTCGTACCCTTCGGGGGTGGCGACCGCCAGCCCGACCTTGTGCCTTTCGCTGAGCATGAAGAGCTTGCCATCGGCAATCACGAGGGATCCCTTGCCGACGCTGCGAGCGCGCCAGTGGGATTCTCCGGTCTTTGCGTCGATGCTCCCAAGAGCTGGGCCGAAGAAGCCGTAGAGATTGCCGTCGAGCTCGACCACGCCACCGTGGTGGTTTTGCAGGCGAGGATTGAAGAAGACCTCCGCGGTCTCGATGCTCTCGTTGCTGCCGCTCACGCGCAGCGCGCCTCCGCCAATGCCGTACGAAGACGTATAGAAGACGACATCGTCGATCAGGATCGGTGTCGCGACGTTGATGCCATGACTCGACGGCGCCGTGTAACGCCAGAGCAGTGCTCCGTCGCTGGCTCGCACTCCGACGCCGGCGTCACCGGTGAAGCCGATCAGAACCTCCTGGCCGTCGATCTCTCGGAGGATGAGCGACGAGTAGGAAGCTTTGTCGGTCAGCTCCGTGGACGTCCAGATCGTGTCGCCGTTCTCCGTGGATAGCGCGGCGATCGCGCCCTTCTCGCCGCCCGGCATGACGTAGATGCGCTCGCCGTCGACGAGCGGAGACTCACTGATGCCCCAGCGGATGTTCGGGCTGCCGAAGCGCTCGAGCATGTTGATGCGCCAAACCACCTCGCCGTTGCTCTTGAGGAGCTTGGCCACTTCACCCATGCCGTTCTGAACGTAGAGATGCTCGCCGACGATCGTAGGAGTGGATCGTGGGCCGTTTCCCTTGTCCTGGACGAGCCTCGGACCGAGGTCGCTGGCCCAGATCTCTTCGCCCGTCTGGGTGGCGATCGCAAAAACCATGCTGAGCTCATTGCGAGTCCCCTGGATGTAGAGGCGTTCGCCTTCGACGGCCGGCGCGCTGTAGCCCTCGCCCAGCGTCTCGATCTGCCAGTTGATTTCGGGGCCTCCCTCGGGCCACTCGTCGAGAAGTCCGACCTCTGCCGACAGCCCGGTGCGGTCCGGCCCACGCCATTGGGGCCAGTCGTCGGCAAGGAGCGCAGTGGTCATGGAGGTGGCAAGTGCGGCCAGTCCGGCGACTTGCAGGGCACGGGTCTTCAGGTGATTCATCGGACGGTTCTCTTCAGGACTCGTGACGCGACGGAACGAACTGTCGTTCGAACCGTCCATCACTGTGATTGTCGATTGTGATTGCCGATCTCGTTTTCGGTTTCGCTGTCGATCTCTTGTTCTCTGTGTCGACCACTCTAGTGACTGAGCGCATCGGGATCTCCTGATGTGGGCCGCGAGGTAGGCAGCCATGACGAATCGCGGGCGAGCTAGGACGCCTTGACGGCTCGAGGGGCTGCGGCACCTGTCGGGTGCTTGGACTCACTCTCGGACGTGACTGGTTCGAGCTCCAGGTAGCTCGTGACCGAGCGGAGGCACTCCTGCGCGAAGGTGTCGTCCGAATGCTCGTTGATGGTCATCTTCGTGAGGACGGGGTCCAAGCGCATCTTGAGCATAGAGCTGAGCTGGTCGATCACGAAGGGGACCGCGGTCTCGGGATCTGGATGGCCGATCTCGCTTCGTCGGTCGAGCAGGAGTCGAGCCACGCCGCGAGAGGCATCGGCCTTGAGCTCGCCCAGGTGATCCCTGACCTGGGGGTCGTCTCGGGACAGCTCGAGAGCGGCGTGTTTGAAGCCCGGACGCATCCGACCAGAAGCCAGCGAGAACTCGACGTAGCCCTGGATGATGTCGCGGACCGTTGCACCTTCCCAGCGTCTGGGATCGACCGCACGCTTGGTGGTCTCACGCATCTCTTCGGTCATGCGCTCGACCAGGGCGTAGAGAAGCGCCGTCTTGTCCCGGAAGTGATGGTAGACCGCGCCGACGGAGCAACCGGCACGTCGGGCCACGTCGGCAACCGACGTCGCTTTGATGCCCTGTTCGGAGAACAGGGCCTCGGCAGCGTCGAGGAGCGACTGCTGGGTCTTCTGACTGCGGCTCTGTTGGCCTTCTCTGACCCAGTGGAGATCAGAGATCCAGCGATTCTTGACCACGACGTTGTGGACTCCCGGGTGAGACCTCTAGTCTGGCTCGAAACCAGTCTGGCTCGAGACGTCTCGAGCAGAGAATCCGAACCGACGTTCGGAATGTTAGGACGGCGTGGCTCCGCCGTCAATCCGGCGCCTCGGCGGCTTCGCTTGCCTCCCTAGACGGGACCAGGGAACTGGCGGGCTCCTAGAGCAGGTCGCCGCCCGCGGCTGGTGCCGTGGTCCCGAACTGCTCGTAGGCCTTGATGACGTTACGACCGACGCGCCAGCGATGGACCTCGTCCGGTCCGTCGACGAGTCGCTGGCTGCGAATCGACGTGTACCAGCGTGCAAGCGGCGTGTCCTGGCTGTAGCCGAGGGCTCCGTGCAACTGCAGAGCCGTGTCGACCACCTTGTGCACCATGTGTGCGAGAAAGACCTTGGCGATGGAGTTCTCCTGTCTCAGGTCCATACCTCGCTCGGCCTTGTAGGCGATGTGGAGGAGCACCAGCCGAGCCATGTACAGCTCGCTCGCACAGTCGGCGAGCATCCACTGCACACCCTGGCGGTCGGCCAGCCGCTGACCGAAGGTCTCGCGCTGGGTGACGTGTTTTGCAGCGAGGTCGAGCGCCCGCTGCGCCATGGCGACGTTGTGCATGCCGTGGCGCAGACGGCCGTAGGCCAGTCGGTGTTGGCCCATCGCAAAACCGTTGCCGCGACCTCCGAGGAGGTTTTCCTTGGGGACGACGAGATTGTTGATGTGGATCTCGGAGTGCGTGCCTCCCAGCTGCTCACGAATCTCGTTCTCGGGATGCATGGTTGGGATGTTGCGCACGATCTTGTAGCCGGGGTTGGGCAGCTCGACGATGAAGGTCGAGAACCGACGGTGCCTCGCCGCTTCGGGATCGGTCTTGGCCATGACGACGGCAATGTCCGCAACACTCGCCGAAGAGCTGAACCACTTCTCGCCGTTGAGCACGTAGTTGTCGCCGTCTTCGACCGCTGAGGTCTGCATGCCCGTGGCATCGGCGCCGGCTGCCTTTTCCGTCATCGAGTAACAGATGCGCTTCTCACCGGCCAGCAGCGGTTTGAGGAACTTCTCCTTCTGAAAGTCCGTGCCGTGCTCGAGTAGCGTGAGCATGGTGGCGTCGTCGGGCCCCTGGGTGTTGAGCGACAGGGCCCCGAGCATGCTCTCCCCGAGCTCCATCTGCACGAGAGCGTTGGCCAGCGGTTTGAGGCCCATTCCGCCCCACTCCTCTGGAATGAAGGGGCACCAGAGACCCTCGGCTCGAGCTTTCTCTCGAAGCTCGGCGATCACCGGTGCGACACCGCGCTCTTCCAGCTGATCCTCTGCGGGTATGCAGTTCTCTTGTACGAACTTGCGCACCTTCTCGCGGACGGCTTTGGTCTCTTCGGGAATCTCGAAATCGATCATGAGCGGGGCTCCTCACACGGTTCTTCAGTCGGCAACGCGGCCTTCGGGGGACACTTCGTTGGGCCAAGACGATAGATGGTCACGGACAAGGGCAGGAACACGTTTTAGGGCAAGACAGACTGACAAGAAGGCCCACGCACTGTAGCGTCAGACCATGGATTTGTCTCGGTCGAGATCGTTCCGGGTCGTCGTCCGATGCCTGGCCACCGGTCTGGTCGCACTTGCGGCTCAGATTGTGGTCGCACAAGAGCGTTATCCGAGCCTTTACGAGTTCGACCTCGTTCCAGCTCCTGACTATCGGGGCCTTGCTGCCGGCCGGGTGAAGCTCGAGTGGGCGCCATCTCCTTTTGGCGTTTCGGTGACTCGCGGCGGGTCTCTCGAGTTTGCCCCCTTTGTCGAGAT
>JANQPS010000889.1 GCA_028285365.1 Thermoanaerobaculia bacterium
AGTCCGTTGCTGACTTCGCCAACATCGTCTGAGGTCCATCGAGAATCAGTTTCATGGTCGTCTCTCGCTTCGATCGATAAGGACTTGGAATCGCGTGACTGGCGGTCGGGCTGGTCGGTCGGATCGAGCTCAGTCCGGAAGACCCAGCACTCGCTTGGCGACGATGTTGAGTTGGATCTCCGAGGTTCCGCCTTCGATGCTGTTCGCACGCGAGCGCAACCAGGTGCGAGTCTGAGCCAGCTCGTCGGCCTCGAAACCCTCACCTTCCCACCCCAGAGCCTGCGGACCACGGAGCGACAGCATCAGCTGTTCGCGCCGCATGTTGAGCTCGGTGCCGTAGTACTTGAACATCGAGCTCTCGGGACCCGGCTGATGCCCGGCCTCGAGGCTGTCCGTATGACGCTTGACGGTCATTCCGAACGAGAGGACGTCCATCTCGAGCTGGGCGACGCGATCTCGCAGGATCGGGTCGGCGACCTGTCCCCCTTCGTCTCCGACGTAGCGTTTCGCCAAGTCCGGCAGGAAAGACTTTCCGATCGCCCCTCCCATGCCACCGATCATCGAGCGCTCGTGTCCCAGGAGGGCCTTTGCGACGGTCCATCCGCCGTTGACTTCACCGATCACGTTGCGCGCTGGCACTCTGACGTCGTGAAAGAAAGACTCGCAGAAAGGTGACGCGCCGCTGATCAACTTGATGGGGCGCACCTCGACCCCCGGAGTCTCCATGTCGAGCAGCATGAATGTGATGCCCCGCTGCTTCTTCACCGAGCCGTCGGTTCGAGTCAAGACGAACATCCAGTCCGCCAGGTTGGCGCCGCTGGTCCAGATCTTCTGCCCATTGATGACGAAGTCGTCACCATCGCGAACAGCCGAAGTCTGCAAAGACGCGAGATCGGAGCCTGCGTTGGGCTCTGAGTAGCCCTGGCACCAGCGAATCTCACCTCGACAGATCTTGGGCACGTGCTCCTCACGCTGTTCCTCTGTGCCGTGCTCGAGCAGAGTCGGACCGATCATCGAGAGTCCGAACCCCGTGAGCGGCGGCGGCAACTCGAGTCGCGCAATCTCACCCCTCAGGATCTGTGTGTGCTCGTTGTCGAGTCCACCACCTCCGTACCGAGTTGGCCACGACGGCGCGGTCCAGCCACGCTCGGCCATCATCTCCATCCATGCTCGCGTCTCCGGGTACTTGTACTCCGGATTCCTCCCACCCCATGCAACTGCCTCAGGGTCGCGCGCCTTGCCGCGCAGTTCGGTCGGTGCGTTGGCTTCAAGCCACGCGCGCGTTTCTTCGCGAAAAGACTCGAGCTCGCTCATGGACTCTCCTTGGGATCAGACTCAGATTCGGTGTCGCTCAGCCGGCGCAGGCTAGCACTGCAGGCGGCCTGCAGCGAAATCGGGCCGCCGGAAGTGATCAGGTCGCCAACCGCACGCAAAGACACGTGGTCCGAGCGTCGACCACGTGCGTTGTAGGCTGCGTGGTCATCCAGACAGGCTACGAGCTTCGGAGAGCAGCCCCATGAAACATCCGCTCAAGATCCACTGGTTCCTCCCCACGGGAGGCGACAGCCGGGACGTCTTGCCGAGTGCCGGTCGCGGCAACGAGCGTCCGCCGAGCCACCGCTATCTGACGCAGGTAGCTCTGGCAGCCGAGCAGGCAGGCTTCGACGCCCTGTTGACGCCTTGCGGTACCGGCTGCGAAGACGCCTGGATCACGACCGCCTCGTTGATCGGCGTCACCGAACGCATCAGATTCCTGGTTGCATTCCGGCCGGGCCTCCTGTCACCGACGCTCGCGGCACAGATGGCATCGACCTACCAGCGCATGTCGGGCGGACGCATGCTGGTCAACGTCGTGACCGGGGCCGAACCTCGAGAACTTCAGCGGTTTGGAGACTTCGCCGACAAGCCGACCCGCTACGCTCGCACCGGCGAGTTCCTGTCCGTGATCAAGGCCGCGTGGGGCGAAGAGCCTCACGACTTCGAAGGCGAGCACTACCACGTCAAAGGAGCTACGACCCGAGCGGTCCCCGACCCGACTCCGGAGATCTACTTCGGTGGCGCTTCTGACGATGCCAAGCGCGTGGCCGCCCAGTACGTCGACTGCTATCTGATCTGGGGCGAGCCGCCCGATGCTGCGAGTGCGCAGCTTCGTGACGTCGAAGGACGAGCCAAAGATCTCGGGCGCGAGCTGCGCTACGGCATTCGCTTTCACGTCATAGCGCGCCCCACCAGCGAGGCTGCCTGGGCCGCGGCCCACGAGCTGCTCGCCGGCATCGATGAAGACACGATTGCCGCTGCGCAGGCCGACTTCGCCCAGACCCGATCCGAAGGCCAGCGGCGCATGGCGGAGCTCCACGGTGGTCGGCGCGACGACCTCGAGCTCTATCCGAATCTCTGGGCCGGGGTTGGCTTGGTTCGCGGAGGTGCAGGCACCGCACTCGTGGGCAGCTACGAAGAGGTCGCCGACCGCATCGAGGAGTACATGCAGCACGGCTTCAGCGAGTTCATCCTCTCAGGCTATCCACACCTCGAAGAGGCCCAGTGGTTCGGTGAAGGTGTCATGCCGGAGCTTCGTCGGCGCGGCCACCTCGAGCAGACCGAGAACGACTCGAACGCCCCAGTCTTCTCGTTTCGGTAGCCGTGGTTCGGTGCATCACAGTCTGCCGGTCCGCCCGACCGCTAGCGTCCTTCCGAGCCCGGAAAGCAGCTCGGAAGGGCACCAGACAGGACGGGGCCAGGTTTGACGCCTCGAGAGGCTACCGGGATCCGGGCGCGGGGTCCCTACTTCCAGAAGCTGGGGCCTCCAGAAGCTCTACTCTTTGACCGCTACTGCCAGAAGGTGGTGTCCGAGCTCTCGAAGCCATCCGAGAAGATCGCGTTCTCCGGCAGCTTGATGAACTCGAGTCGAATCTGCTCCACGTCACTGGTCTTGAACAGTTCCAGCGTGTAGACGGCTCCTCTGGGGTCACGCTCCGAGTCGAACCAGTATGTGTACATGGTTCCCCAGCGCAGAGCGTTGGCCAGGGGATCCTCCGCAAAGGTGAGCGTCGACCAGCTCACACTCGACGGACCGACGGTTGCCGTCCAATCCGTGGTGTCGTACGCCTCTCCGGAGTGGGAATCGACGTCATGAAAACCGACCTCGCTGATACCCAGTGGTTCCGGGAAGGTCGCAGTGAGCGCGCGCGCCGCCCGGTCAGAGTTCATATTGCGCACCACGAGCACAGTCGTATAGGTGCCGTCCCCGTTTTCGGTGATGCGCCTTCCCACCTCGAAGCGCTCATTCGGAGTGCCTCGGAAGTCGACATTGGCGATCTCGACCTCAGGATCTTCCGCCTGCCAGCCGTAGAGAGCACTGACTTCTCGCACGGTTCCGCCGTCGAACGTGAGATTGAAACTTCCTGGCTGAACGTTGACCTTGCGATAGGAGGCATTGTTCAGACCGTTGCCGGCCTGGGCGTCATTGTCTACCACGTACTGGCCTTCGACGAAAAAGACCGCATCCGTGTGGATTGCAGGGTCGATGTCGCTCTCGAGCACCTGGATGCGCTGATCGATCGACTGGCTGGTTGCGACCTGGGTATAGGGGAACGGGAACACCCCTGTCGACGGGTTGACCTCGGACCGCAGGCCCATGGGTCGGCTGCCGTTCAAACTCGAGCTGTAGTAGTCGGTGCAGCCGACTCCCAGCAGGTTGCCCGACCCCGGGTGTTGGCAGGTGACCGGGTTACCCTGGCCGTCGTTACCCTGACACGTGGTTCCGATATTCGTATTGAGGGAGAAGAAGCCGTGCTTGAGCCAGCTCTGTCCGAGCTGTTCGAAGCGTCCGCCCTCGAGACGGTAGAGGTTCTGTGCGATGACAGGATGTTGTTCATCGCTGAGGCCCTGTCCTGGGCAACCACCAGAGTTGTCGCACCAGTTGACGTTCTCACTACCGATGTTGCAGGAGTCGCTGCCGACGGAGTACGCCCTGTAGCCGCCTGCCGCGCCGTACTGACTGATCGACGGAAGACTCCAGATCGTGACGTCTGGACCGGTGGAGATCCCCCCGGTGGGGTTGCCCGGCTTCGTGTTGCCTTCCTCCGCCACTGACTCTGGGGCGTAGGTGACGTGCTCGAACTCGGTGTCCTCGTCGGCAAGGGAGCCCTGCTGAGCCACAGCGGCCAGGGGCACCATCAACATCAGGACACTCGAGACGGCGAGAGCGCTCCAACGACCTCGAAGTTTACGTTTTGCGGGCATGAGACCTCCACAGACGCGGTGCAGAGGGCACCGCACAAAATACATTGTCGACATCCAGGCACCGACCTCTCTTCGAGCTCTCGAGGGCCGATCCGCAAGTGCGGCGTGATCACACGACTGCCTGACGTGACGCCAACCATAGCAGTGATCAACCTCGAGTCGCAGGTCCGGAGCAATCCAGCTCCACGAACCTCGACGCGGCCATCGCCCCTTGGCCGTTGGGATGGTGAAGGCCTCAGGACCCCACCAGTTGCGCCCGCCAAACCTGAAGGAGCTGAACCACGGTGCTGGCCCCCGGTTCGGCGCGCAACACGGTCTCCAGCTCGCCGATCGCTTCTTCGACGCGCCCCTGAGCGTGCAGCGTGCGGGCCAGCAGGAAGCGGGTCTCCTGATCGTCCGGAGCCATTCGGAGGGCTTCGCGAAAGTGCACCTCGGCCTCCGAGAACTGCCCCAGGGACGCATAGACACCCGCCAGGGTCTCGCGCGCAGCCCGGTGCGTGGGGTCGAGCTCCAGGGCGTCCTCGAGCTCTGCCACCGACGTTGCCCCGTCCCCCCTCTGCGCCGCAAGGAGCCCGAGGTTGTAGGCGACGTCGGGTGAAGTTCGGCCAACCCCTCTCTTGGCGGCGCCGAGCAGCGTCGTCGCCTCCGAGTTGCGACCGGCCTGGGCGAGCACCAACGCGAGATCGAGAGTGGGTCGCAGATCGCTACCGGACCTCTCCACGACGTCGTTGAGCAATCCCGCAGCACCATCGAAGTCACCACGATCGAAGGCCAGTCTTGCGAGCACTCGCTTCGTCGGTACAGCCATCTCTCCTCGCCCCAGCGCCGCCTGGGCGCGTTGCTCGGCGCGCTCGACATCTCCCTGCAGGAGTCTCAGCCACGCGACCTTGGCATTTAGGCCACCGACCCCGATCAGGCCTTGATCCTCCAGCGTCTCGAATCGTCTCAGCGCTCCGGCCGTCGCCTCCAAGGTAGCGGGAGACGGCGCCACGCGCAGTTCGTCGAAGCGAACCGCATCGGCAAGCGCCGGCGTGAGTGCAAAAAAGGAGCGGTCCGCACGCCACTGCAGCACCCGAACCCAGCCACTGTGCGCCCAAAGGGCCAGCAGCCCGGTCAGCAACGCGACGGCGATCCACCCTGCTCGCAGCAGGCGCCCCGAACGCTTCAGTCGAAAGCGTTTGAACGCAACGTGCTGCCGCATGGCCAGCTGATATCCGAGCAGCGCCAGATAGGCCAGACAACCGGCCACCCCCAGCGCCATCAAAAACGGAACGGCGCCGTAGAGTCCCCTGACGGTCAGGAGGCCAGCAACAAAAGCCACCGCGAGGACGAGCTCCTCTGCCCACCCGAGCCCACGGGGTTTCCTGACCTCTTCAGCCCGGCCAGCGATCCGAGCCGATCGCTTTGCGAAGAACGGTAGCGGAGCGGGACCATACGACAGGGCCTGCTTGGGGCAGGTGCTGACGCAGTCCATGCACTTCATGCACCCTGGATCGACGACCTGGCCAAACACTCGAACCTCTTCGTGAACGCGCACGTTCGAAGTGCACACTGCGGTGCAATGCCCACACCCTTCGCACGCGTCGTTGACCCTGATCCGCAGCGGCGCCAGTCGGTCCGCAGCAGAGAACAGGGCACCGTAGGGACACGCGTAGGTGCAAAAGCCCTTGGCTCCGAGCAGGTAGACAGCAATCCCTCCGCAGACGACAAAGGTGAGCGCGGCGACGACAGGTCCCGGGAACGTGGCCCAGAAGTGTTCGGTGACGTAGTCGGTCGCGGTAGGTGCCAGAGTGCCGGTGCTCACCAACCGCTGTAGCGCTGGCCACAGGAACATCATGAAAAAGGCCACGACTGGAACCCAGATCAACACCCGCGAACGCAGCACCTTGGGTTTACGCCCCGTCCTCTCCAGCACCCAGCGAGACAGGTCCTGGAGGGCAACGAGGTGACATCCCCAGCCGCAGAAGAAGCGCCCGAACACCAGTGTCGACAGAGCCATGACGACAAAAAACAACAGTCCGACGTTCACGACGCCCAAGCGAGAGAAGGCCGAGGCCTCGCTGGGCTCGACGGGTGTGAACGTCTGCCCGGTGGCTAGCCAGTGGGCAATGTGAAGACCCACCAAGACGTGGACCAGCACCAGGACGGCCGCCCGACGGCGCGACATCCGCGACGGACGGATCCTCGGTGACGAAACCCCGTCGAGCACTCGTAGCTGCGTCACGTCAAGAGCGCCCGGGGCTCACTGTGCGGCGTCTCCAGGGATCCAGCCCGCCGCCGTCAGAGAGTCGGCTCGCCGTCACTGGTCTTGGGGCTTCCCTGGAAAGGCAGGTATTGACCGGCGACCACACCGGTGACGACTCCGTCGGTCAGGGCCGGCTGCCCCGCGACAAACACGTGCTCGATGCCTTCCGACAACAAGGAGGGGTTCCGCCAGGTCGATCGATCGATCACCCGTTCGGGATCGAACACCGTGATGTCCGCCACGAGCCCGGCGCGAAGCAACCCGCGGTCACTCATCTGAAGGAACTCGGCCGGCATGGCCGTCATCTTGTGAATCGCCTGCTCGAGGGTCAGCAGACCGCGCTCGCGAACGTAGTGCCCGAGAACGCGTGGGAACGTTCCGCGCGAGCGTGGGTGCCCACCGCCACCTTCAAAACCCGTGATGGTCCCGTCGCTGGCGATCATGGTCCAGGGTCGCGTCATGAGATAGTCGACGTCTTCCTGAAGGCAGGCTCCGAGCGTGATCTTCGCCACCGGACCATCATCTTCGATCAACCGTACGATCAAGTCGAACGGCTCGAGGCCTTCCTCGGCGGCTACCTCCGTGAACATACGACCCACCCAATCCGGATGCGCGTCACTCACTACGATCCGCCAGGACTGATATCCCACGGCCTTGACCCAGCTGAAGACGTCAGCCGGAGGGTTTTCTGTTCGCTCGCGCAAGCGCGCCTTCTCTGCGGGGTCGGCTAGCGCGTCCAGCCAAAGCGCGGCAATCTGCTGGAGCTGCCGCTGAGCCTGCTCGTCTGAAAGCTCCGGATCGAGAGCTGCGCGCCACGCTTCTTCGACGCCAAGTCCTTCGGTCGGCACGATGACCTCGATCATGCGAGCGGTCGCGGCGCCGTCGTAGGGGTACTGGTCGACGGTGACGTCGATTCCTCGCTCACGAGCCTCGGCAATGAGCTCCGAGATCTCCTGAGCCAAACCAAAGTTCTTGGCGCCCGGCGCCTTGTGGTGAGCAGGATGCGGCGTCGCCCCCGATTGCTCACCGATCGCGATGCACTCGGCGATCGAATCTGCGAGGTTCCCGGCGGGGTCCCGGATGTGTGAGTCGTAGACGCCGCCGTACTCGGCGACCACCTCGGCAAGGGCAACCACCTCGGCAGTGGTAGCGAAGTTGCCTGGGAGGTACATGAGACCCGTCGACAGGCCGTGGGCGCCTCCTTCCATGGCCATCCGAACCAGACTCTTCATGGATTCCAGCTCGTCGTCGGTCGGCGCTCGCTCCTCCATGCCCATCACCTCGCGGCGGACGCCGTTGTGACCCACGTAGAACGCGTAGTGAGTGCCGACCCCATGACTCGCAAAGGTCCCCTTGAGCTGCATGATCTGAGTCGGCGTATATGAGCCGTCGACCCCGAACACCGCCGTGGTCACACCCTGGGTCAAGAAGCCTTCATTGGTCTTGAGAGCCGGATCGACGAGTCCCCGATCCGCATGGCTGTGGACGTCGATGAACCCGGGCGCGATCACCAGGCCCGACACATCGATCCGCTCGACGGCTCGGTCTTCCGAAAGGTCACCAATCGCCTCGATGCGCTCGCCCGAGATGGCAACGTCGGCTTCGAAGCCGTCCGCGCCGGTCCCATCGATGACGAGGCCACCTTCGAGGATCACGTCGTAGGGCGGCTGCGAGGAGCAGCCCAGCAGCCAGCCAAGCAGGAAGACCGCGAGAATCGGTGGAGGCAGACGGCACCACGAAGCCGGCTTCGAAGCCGATCCAGAAAAGAGCCTGTCGGCTGCCGACGCGCCTACGATTCCACTCATCACAAAGACCTCTCCTCTGAGCCAACAGGGGCCCGACCAGCTCAGGCCGCGCGTCGCTGCAGACGTTCTCGAACACCCTCTCGCGCCCTTATGCTAGTGGAGCGCAGCGACGAGAGGCGAAGCGCCGGTTTTATCGACGTGCGCAGCCGGTCTGCTCGATGCGTCCTGGCTCGATGCGTCCTCACTCGATGGTGGAGCGCCAACGCCGACTATCCTCCATTACAGTCACACCACGAACCTCTCGACCGGGCAGACACTCCAAGGCGCCCGGAACGATCTCATGCAACGCGTCTTCGGCATCGGTTTCAACAAGACTGGCACGACCTCGCTCGGTCGAAGCCTGAGGATCCTCGGCATCGGACCGAGCGCGCCACCACCTGCGTCACCGGAGCGACACGTCGCAAACCGAGCTCTGTTCGACCACGGCGACTATGAGCCAGCGCTCCAACTGGCCGAGCCGTATCGTGCGTTCCAGGATCGCCCGTTCAACGTCTGGGAGATGTATCGCAAGCTCGACGAGCGCTACCCTGGATCGCGGTTCGTCCTGACCTCGCGCAGTCCCGAAACCTGGTGGCGCTCGGTCGACCATTGGATCCACGTCGCGAAACCACACATCGCAAAACGCTACGTCGAGCACTTGCGCGTCGACGACGACAGCAAGACTGCAATGATCGATGGCTACGAGCGCTACAACCAGGAGGTCCGCAACTACTTCACAGGCCGCACAGATTTCCTCGAGCTCGACTTCGAACGGGGTGACGGCTGGAAGCCGCTCTGCGAGCTACTCGAACTGCCGGTCCCGGACGAACCAGTACCCCATCGCAACCGCCAGAGCTACGACGAGAACGACCGGAGACGATTTCTCGAGCAGCGTTGGCGACAACGTCTCGGGCCGCCAGAGATCGGTTGGCCCAAGCGCGTCGCCCGCCTGACGTTCTTCGGTGCGCGAGATGCGTGGCGAGCCCTGACCAGAACCCGCAAGTGATCTTCGTGCAGACAGACCCGAGAGCTCGGCCAGGACTCACGTGCGAGGCGGGTCGAGAGAGCCAGTTGGACAGGCATTCTCATCAGCGCCCGAACAGCCCATGAGCGACAAGACTCCCTCAGAGCCCGCTTCGTCCTCGGCCGTGACGCTGTTTCGCGACGTCTGCTCAGTGCTCGGCCTGCGTCGAGGCTTTCTCCTGACCCTGATCGTTCTCGGAGCACTCGCCAACGCCGCGCAGCTACTCTCGATAGCACTTCTCATGCCTCTCATCCAGGGCCTCCTCGGAGAGAGCCTGGGGAGGCTGTCGCAGATCCTCGACAACGACGCCTTGTCGAGCGGCGAACGTCCCTGGCCACTGCTGGTCGGACTCGCCATCGCCATTCTCGGAGCAGCCGCCGCCCGTGGCGGCCTGAGGTACGCGACCGACATGATGGTCGCGCGCCAGGCGGTGCGCTCCGAATCGCTGCTTGCGAAGCGCTCCATGACTGCGGTGCTCGCCTACCCGCTGCGCCACTTCGAGCAAGGTCAGATCAACGAGCACGTCGTCAACGTCGACCGACTCCCCCACAGGATCGTTCGCTTTCTGCCGTTCTTCGAGAGCACGGCCCGTTCACTGACGGCTCTGGGTATCTTCTTCCTCGCCATGGCGCTCCTGTCATGGCCGGTCGCGCTCGGAGCCGTGGCCATCCTCGCGATCTACTACGGCGGCTTTGCGCGCCTCGTAGGCAGACTAGGCAACGCCGCGGAGAGAGTCGAAGACGCTCGCGAGAAGGCATCCGCTCACGCCCTGGACATTCTCCGCAACCTCGTGCTGGTCACGCTCAGTACCAAGAGCCAGCGCGAGTCGGAACGTTTCGCCGGATCCGTTCAGGCTCACGGTGACCTCCACGTCGCCGAACGGCGACTCGGAGCTCTCATCGAACCGCTCCGCGAGCTCTTCAACACTGTCGTGCTCCTGGCCTTCGTCGCAGGAAGCTCGGTGTTCATCTTGCGCTCCGGTCCGGTCGAGATCACCCGCTACCTCGTGACCTTCCTCCTGCTGAGGCGAGCGATGAGCTCCTTCTCCGTCGTGCTGAAGATCCCTGACGAGTGGCAAAAGGTGACCTATCGTCATCGTCGACTTCTCGAGGTCCTGGAAGGCTCGAACGAACCTCTTGTCTCTGGTAGCTCGAGCTTCGCCGGTCTCTCGAAGGGTCTGGTGGTTCGCAACCTCAGCTTTGCCTACGAACCCGATCGCCCGATCCTCGAGAACGTCTCTTTCGACGTTCCCGCCGGCCAGCGCACCTTCATCGTCGGCACCTCCGGCTCGGGCAAGACGACGCTGGTGAGGCTCATTCTGAGACTCTACGATGGTCCCCCTGGCACCTTGCTCGCCGACGGCGAGGACCTGCGCGATCTCGAGATCGAGTCTTACCAGAGCTCCATCGCGTTTGCCGCGTTCGAACCCATGCTGTTCGACGACACCGTGCGAGCCAACGTCTGCTACGGCCTCGAAGGTTCAGCGATCAGCGACTCGGATGTTTGGACCGCGCTCGGCCAGGCTCAGGCAGACGCCCTCGTAGAGTCCATGCCCGAAGGTCTCGACTCTCAAGTAGGCGAGCGCGGCTCGAGACTCTCGGCTGGCGAATGCCAACGCATCGGTCTGGCGAGGATCTTCCTGAACCCCAAACCGTTGGTCGTGCTCGATGAGGCCACATCCGGGCTCGACGTCCGCACCGAGCGCGCCGTCCTCGAGCAGCTCGATCTCGCTACAGCCGGACGCACGACCATCCTGGTTGCCCATCGGCTAGCAACGATCCGCCCGGACGATCATGTGGTCGTGCTCGAAGACGGACGAGCCACGGAGTCGGGTCGCTGTGGCGAGTTGCTCGCCCGCACTGGCGCCTTCCGGCGCCTTTGGCAGGTCCGCGAGCAGATGACGGCGACCGACCAGTAGATCGAGCGCACCTCGCTCCCCTCGCGCACGTGGCTCATTGGTCCAAGGGCGGCCAATTGGTCGAAGGGCAACCAGTGGGCCGCGTGACCAAGTTGTGACACTCCCGCGGCCGCTGATGCCGAAGATCATTAGCCGGGGCGACTGAGCTCGAGCTCGGCCCGGACCACCAACCCGAACGATCACCGACGACTCTGCAAACGGCCGCGAGTCGAACGATTGCCAACGATAGGTCAAGCCACCATGATCCAACTCTCTTCTGCAGCCTCCAGCCATGACAGTCCCTGGCGCAACCTGCCCCGTCAGCTCAGCGGCTTGGCACTGGCCACCCTCCTGATCCTCACCGGCGCTGATCGCCTCGTCGCCCAGTCAGCCGACAACGACGAAGACGACCAGGACCCGAACCAGCCTCAAACCTCTTTCTTCGAAGAGACCACGGTCACGGCCACTGGAGTCGAAGCCGACACGTTTCAGCTGCCAACTCCAGTCGACGTCATCGATAGCCAGGCAATCGAGGAGCGTCAGCCGGACAACGCCACCGACCTCCTGCGTGCCCAGCCCGGGGTCGACGTCAACGGGGTTGGTCCAAATCAGGCCAGACCGATCATTCGCGGGCAACGAGGTCTCCGCGTGCTTTTCCTCGAGGACGGTCTGCGCATGAACAATCCCCGGAGACAGACCGATTTTGGCGAGATCACCGGATTGGTCGACGTGAGCCAGCTCAGCTCCGTCGAGGTGGTCAGAGGCCCCGCATCGGTGCTCTACGGCAGCGATGCCATCGGCGGAGTTCTCAATCTGGTCACTCGGACGCCAGGAGCCGGCAGCCAGGGCTGGCAGGCCAACCTCGGGCTGCGCGGCGGTTCGATTGGTGACCAGACCAAGGTAGACCTCGGCTTCGGCACGTCCTCCGAACGCTTTTCCTTTTCGCTTCAAGGCTCCACCCGTGATGCCGACGCTTACGAAGCAGCCAGCGGGACCTTTGGCGACATCACCCTGGACGACGAAACCGAGGTGGTCGATACAGGCATCGAGGACGACTCGATCAGCGGCAATCTCACGTTTCGGCTCGCCGATGCTCAGGCACTCCGACTCCGCCACAACCGCTACCGAGCGGATCAGGCCGGGTTTGGTCTGATCGAGCCAGAACTGCTGGGCGGCGGCGACCCCACGCGCGTTCGCATCTTCTATCCCTTCCAGGACTTCGACAGGACCGTACTCAGCTACGACGGAGTCGACCTCGACAACGCGCTCGCCGACAGCCTGGAAGTCAAGCTCTACCGCCAGA
>JANQPS010000896.1 GCA_028285365.1 Thermoanaerobaculia bacterium
TCTCTTTGGCTGGAACAGGTCACGGCTGGTTCGCGTCAAGCCTTGGCAGCGGCACTCGGTCCACCACCACTCTGTCCACCACCACTCGGTCCACCAGCCTGAGAGACACTCTCCCGCGAAAAGTATAGCGCAGGAACGATGATCCCGAGTCCCCCGACTGCAATCTGAACAGGGCGCCCGAGAATTGCCGCCAGCTCCAGCTGCTAGAGTCGCAAGTGGTTGGTGAAAAAGGGGCTTTGAGGGGATTCATGCGATGACGATGGCTTCCGATTCTGAGGGGTGGCGCCGAGAGCCACGAGCGCCTCTTTCTGGTCTTCCGCCAGTCAATCCCCATCGGCCGGACAACCCAGATAGCTCGGATGCGACAACTTTCTCGTTGCGCCACTACACCGACGTGCTCCGTCGGCGCCGCTGGTTGATCCTGCTCGTCGCTCTGACGACCATTCTGATAACGGTCGTCCAGGTGTTCACCACGACTCCTCTATACCGCGCGGCGGCGCTGTTGGAGATCGAGCCTCAGGCAAAGATCGTTCCCTATCAGGACGTGGGTGCGGCGATGGTCGACCCCTCGGACATGGCGACTCAGATTCGCTTGCTGCAGAACTCGAGCGTTCTCGGAGGCGTCGTGGAGTCGCTCGATCTCACACAGCACCCGTCTTTCAAGAGTCCGCCGAGTGACGGCTTCTTCGTCGACTTGGGGAACTCCGCCATGAGACTCCTCAAGGGCAGGTTGCGAGCCCGTGATCCCGAGGTCGCACCCAGCGCGCGCTGGGTTCAGACTCGGCTCCGTGAGAACCTGGCGATCACGCCGATCCGGAACACTCGCCTGATCTCGGTGCGGTATCTCTCACCGGATCCGGCGCTGGCGGCAGAGATTGCCAACAAGGTGGCCGATGAGTTTGTTGACCAGAGCTTGCAGTCTCGCCTCAACGCTCGTGAGAACGCCAACACGTTTCTCCAGGACCGTTTGACGGATCTCAAGATCTCGATCGAAGACTCAGAAGCCAAACTGATCGACTACGCCAGACAAAAAGACCTCGCTCTGAGCTCCAACGACACGTCCTCCCAGCGCCGCGTCGACGAGTTCGTCTCGCAGCAGACCGAGGCCGACGCCGAGGCTGAGCAGTATCGGGGCTACTGGGAAGCACTCAAGAGTGGCCGGCTGGACATGGTGCCGGACGAGGCGAAGACAGAAGAGCTCAGGGCCCTCGAAAGCCAGCTCGCGCGCAAGCAGCAGGAGCTGGCGAGCCTTTCGGCGCGCTACGGGCCCCAGTGGCCTTCGGTCAGGGAGCTGCGTGCCGAGATCGAGACTCTCGATGCCGAGATCGAAGCGGAGACCGTGACGGCGACAGAGTCCCTCAGGCAACGCTATCTCCTAGCCCGCACGAGGGCCCGGAGCCTCGGAGATCGAGCGAGCTCGGAGCGCCAGTTGGCCACACAGGTCAGCGAGGACAGTGTCCAGTTCGACATCTTGCGTCGCGAGACCGAGGCCAACAAACAGCTCTACGAGACGATTCTCCAGCGGCTGAAAGAAACCGACATCGTGTCTCAGCTGGAGCAAGGCGGCGTTAGCAAGTCCCAGGACGCGGTCAGGCCCAGCAGCATCTTCTCTCCAAACAAGACCCAGGCCGTCGGCATGGCGGCTGTGCTCGGAGTGGCTCTGGGGATCGGCGCCGGACTCCTGCGCGAGATGCTCGACGGCACGGTCAAGACCAGCGAAGACGTCACTCGCAAGGTTGGGCTGCCGTCTCTGGGGGCCATCGCACAGCTCGGGCGCAAGGAACAGAAAAAGCAGAAGAAGCGGGGCGCTGGCCGAGTCGACGGTGCGCCACCGACTCTCGCATTCCGCGAGCGCAGCGACGAGGCCGGTCGGATCCGCGAGTCCTACCGGGCAGTGCGCACTTCGATTCTGCTGTCGACGCCGGGACGACCTCCGAAGACTCTGCTCGTGACCTCGGCGCTACCGGGGGAGGGGAAGTCGACCACCGTCGCCAACCTTGCGGTCGCTTTTGCCCAGACGGGTGTTCGAACGCTGGCGATCGATCTCGATCTGCGCAAGTCGACGCTCGGCGCGCTCTTGGGTGTGAAATCCCAGGAGGGCATGAGCTCGTACCTGTCTGGGAACACCGAGCTCGCCAATCAACTCGTCGAGACCAGCTATGCCAATCTCGCCGTTCTGCCGGCTGGTGCTCCGCCACCCAATCCAGTGGAGCTCATCGGTTCGGAGCGCATGCGTGCGAGCCTGGAGATGACTGGTGAGCATTTCGGTCACGTTCTCATCGACACTCCGCCTGCGCTGGAGCTGAGCGACGCGGTCGTGTTGTCACCGTACGTCGATGGAGTGGTCTTGGTAGCGCGCGCCGAGATCACCGCGGCCGAGGCCCTCAAGAGAACCGCTGCTCGGTTCGAGGCTGCGGGGGCCAGGGTCCTGGGTGTCTTGCTCAACTGTGCTGATCTTCGCGGGCCTGAGTACGGTCACTACTACGCGCGCTATGGCAGCACCTACGGCCGCTACTCGTACAGCTATGGCCCGCCAGC
>JANQPS010000900.1 GCA_028285365.1 Thermoanaerobaculia bacterium
GACGCAAGCATCGAGGAGGTGATCCGACCGGGTGCGGTGACTGAAGACGAGCTGTTGGCGATCAACGGCTTCTCACGAGGAGACACCGTCAAACGCGGCGATCTCGTGAAGGTCGTGGAGGGCGAACTCCCGTGACGCAGCCGACGCGCACTGGTCGTCGTGCCCGGCCGGGCTCGGGCGCGGGACCGCGCAAGCTTGCTGTCACTCCTCCTGATCGGCAAGCCAGCGCTCAGCATCGATCGCCGCCTGGCAGCCTGTGCCCGCGGCCGTTACGGCCTGACGGTAGATCGGATCCATGACGTCGCCAGCCGCGAACACGCCCTCGATGGTCGTACGGGTCGAGGGGTGCTCGACCTTGAGGTAACCCACGTCGTCCATCTTCAACTGGTTCTCGAATAGCCCGGTGTTGGGGTGATGGCCGATCGCGATGAACACCCCCTGGCAGTCGACCTCTTCGCTTTCGCCTGTGACTCGGTCCAGGAGACGGGCGGCGCGAACCCCGTCTTCGGGGGTGCCGATGATGTCTTCGACCGTCCGGTTCCAGAGCCACGCGATCTTGGGATTGGCGCGAGCACGCTCCTGCATGATGTGTGAGGCGCGCAACTCATCTCGCCTGTGGACGACGGTGACCTTGCTCGCAAACTTGGTCAGGAACGTGGCCTCTTCCATCGCGGTGTCGCCACCGCCGACGACGAGAATCTCCTTGTCTCGGAAGAAGAAGCCGTCGCAGGTCGCGCAGGCCGAAACCCCGTGTCCCATGAGCTGAAGCTCGGACTCTAGACCGAGCTGTTTGGCAGTGGCTCCGGTCGCGATGATCAGAGAGTCCGCTGTGTAGCCGCCGTTCTCGATCTCGATGACAAAAGGACGCTGCTCGAGATCGACTCCGGTGACAGTGTCGTAGACGACCTCGGCGCCGAAGCGCTCCGCCTGCTGACGCATTCTCTCGACCAGATCCGGTCCCATGATGCCGTCTGGAAACGCCGGATAGTTCTCGACGTCAGTGGTGATGGTGAGCTGGCCTCCGGGCTGGTGGCCGTCGAGGACGACGGGACTCAGATCGGCGCGTGCCGCGTAGAGAGCGGCCGTCAGGCCGGCGGGGCCAGAGCCCAGGATCAAGAGTTGGCAGTGTTTTGCAGTGGTCATGCTGGCTCCTTCGCTCGCCCCACTCGGGACGCGCGAGTCAATTGCTGGGCGGAAGCTGAATCAGTGACTCCAGGATGTCAACTGCGTTCCAGGCTCCGATGCGTGTCAGGTTGTCGGCGACGACCCAAAGGCGCAGGTTTCGGGGACCTGCTTCGCCGAATTGAACCGCGACGTCGCCCGTGCTGGCGACGTCGCGAAGGCCCAGGGCCGAGTCGTTGGAGACCAGCTCGAGAAAGTCGGATTGATCGACTGCCGACTCGGCGGCTTCGGGGACCAGGTCCTGGGAGAAGTCCAGCTCGATCTGGGCCGCGAGTCCGTGAAAGACGCCGGAAAGGACCGACGTCACCTGGAGCGGTGGGGCACTGGGCATGAGTGCTCGGAGCGTCTGCGGGACGTGATCTCGTGCCCCGGGTGACGATACGAGCCCGGGTGACGACACGAGCCCAGGTGACGACACGAGATTGAAAGCTGCTTCGTGCCCCAGGACTTCGGTGGGCGTCGAACTACTGCCCAGCAGTCCCTGCACCTGAGCCATGAGCTCCTCGACCCCGGCCTGGCCTCGCTCAGAGGCCGACCGAAAGAACGTGACCCTGGCGGCGTTCGGCTCGAGAGAGCTCAGAACACTGAGCACGTGAGCCAAGAGCGACGTGGCTGGATCCGGAGAAATGAGGAGTCCGGCACGCGAAGCCTCCTCGAACGAACTGACTCCGAAGACCAAAGGTAGCCCGGCATCTACGGGAGTGTCCGGGCACAGAGAGATCAGGACCTCTGGTGGCTGCTCTTGCTCGCCGAGCTGCTGGAAGAGCTCGCGCAGCGATTGGGTGAACGAGCCGCACGAGATCACCGCGTGACAACCTTCGAGTGACTCGACAGTCGCTTCCGCGACCAGGCCCGGGCCGTCCGCCGATTCGGTCAGGACGCCGACGCCGTCGGACTCTGTTGCGTACAGCTCGACCGATTCCAGGATCAGCTGGGCCGTGTCGAGACGAGACTGGAGCTCCTTGCCGAGCAAGGTCGTTGGGTCGAGGAGTGCGAGACGGGTCAAGGGAGATCTCCCTTCTTGAAGACGGGCGTCATGGAACGAGCTTCATGGAGACGAGACGGTGGATCGACCCGGCTCAGCGTACGCGGGACCGGGCGTCCCCTGGAACTCGGGCGTTGGTGGCTGACCAGCCTAGGTGTGGCTGGTCGGGTCCGGCTCGGCGTCCATGGAGTTGGGATCAGAGGCGGACTGCGGCCTTCGTGTCAGCTGACCCTTCAGCCACGTCGTAGGTCCGGAGAGAGCATAGCTGCCGCTCACCGTGAGAAAAAAGGCGGGTGGGTGCAGCAGAACGAGGAGCAGTGTTCCCACGATGGGCACCACGATCCTGAAGCTCCAACGCCGCCTAGGATCGAGCTCCTTGAAACTGTAGTACCTGAAGGTCGAGACCATCAGCAGCCCGACGACGGCGAGAGTGACGAGCAGGGCGGGTCGGACGATTGCCTCGTATCCGTCACCAAAGCTGACCGCGAAGAACAGCAATGAGCCCGTCGCACCAGCGGCGGCAGGCGCTGGCAGACCGACGAAGAAACGCTTGTCACCAGGCTTGGTCTGAACGTTGAAGCGGGCAAGGCGAGTTGCGGTACAAACCACGTAGAGAAGCGGGATCATCCAGCCGATTCTGCCGAGCTGATCGAGACCCCAGGTGTAGATCAAAAGGGCCGGAGTGAGGCCAAACGTCAGCAGATCCGCCAGAGAATCGTACTCGCGTCCGAAGTCGCTCTCGGTCTGGGTGACTCGAGCAAGCCGACCGTCGAGACTGTCGACGAAGGCGGCTAGAAAGACCAGCAAGATCGCCAGCTGATACTCGCCGCGGAGGCCGATGATGATGGCGTAGAAGCCAAGGAACATGTTCCCGATGGTGAACAGGCTCGGAAGGAGGTAGACCCCTCGATGGAGGCGTCCTCGCTTGGCTTGCGACCCTTCTTTCGGCATCGACTCGTTCCTCAGGTTTGGCAGGAGCTCGAGAGCGCACTGGCGTCGCCGGCTTCGAGCGTCGAAACGGTTCCGGAGACCTGACTCGATCTTGTCACAGGTGTCGATCGGCCTTGCGCGTCCCACGGCCAGGCCCGTGGTCATCGGAGCTCGATGGCCCAGGTCGCGGAGCGACCCGGAGGCAACGGGCCAATCAGGTGGAAGGGTCGGTGGGCATGGCCATCTGGGTTTCGCCAGCCTTGACCGTGTCTCCCTCTTTGACCATCACCTCGTAGCTCATGGGCATCATGAGATCGACCCGCGACCCGAACTTGATGACCCCCAGGTGCTCGCCACGCTGCACCTGATCGCCAACGTCGAGGTAGGCGACCACTCGGCGAGCTACGAGACCAGTGATCTGGCGGACACCGATGAGGTGCCCCTCGTTGCGTTCCAGGACGGTGAGGTGGCTTTCATTCAGGATCTCGATACCTGGTTTGAAGGCAGCGAGCTTCTTGCCCCGTCGATAGACGGAATCGACGACCTTGCCTTCGGTAGGGCAGCGCTGAACGTGCACGTTGAAGACCGAGAGGAACGTCACGACACGCTTCATCTCCACGCCGAGGTCCGGGTCGGTGTACGTGTCGACGGTGAGCACACGACCGTCGGCAGGCGCCGTGACGATGTCCGGCGGGCCGTCGAAGCTCCGAGACGGGTCGCGAAAGAAGAACAGGATGAACAGGGCGAGAGCCAGCGGAACGAGTGCTGTCCACCAGCCCAGCAGCCAGCCCACGAGCGGAGCAAGCAACGCTGGAGGCAGCACCCATGGCCAAGCCTCTTTGGCGAACTTCACGAGTGTGGCACTCGTGGAGGAGGCATGGAACTGGAGCTGACTTCGGCGGCTCTTGCGGCACGCGTGCTGAGTCGCTCAGTCACTGCTCGAGTCCCTCTCGGCCTGCGAGCGGATGATCGTGTGCATTCGGTCCTTGAGGGTCAGCTTGTGCACCTTGAGTCGCTTGACCTCTGTCTCGTCCTCAGTCGACAAGGACGACTTGGACGCGAGGACGTCGAGCTTGTCTTCGCAGGCTCGGTGCTCATCGGAGAGCTCGCGGAACTCTTCGTTGGTCTGGTGCAGGTGCTGCCGCATGGCTTCTTGGTCCATCGACGTTGGGCTCCGTTCTAGAGATGGCTTGGCTCGGCGCAACAAGGCCTCGAGCCGCTCGAGAGCTATTTCATAGGACCGGGATCAGCGCGGGTCGAGCGGCGCTTGCTGCGAAAAGCGCACCAGCGACGCGACTCGGTACGGTCTCGGTCCCTCGGGAGACGAGCTCCTCGGTAACGAGTGTGTTCTCGACGAGGTCGTCCTGGCCGCTCCCGTCGGAGGTGACGCTAGCACCGTCATCCGAAGCCGGCAACGGTGCCGTCGAGGACTATGAGCACTCGGCGGACTCGGTCGTCGCGAGTCGGAGTGACATGACAAGAGCCGCGGTGGCGCCGGTGGATCCGGATCCTGTCCTGCTCGTTGGATAGTAGTTCTCGCGTCGGCCAACGACTGTGAAACCGAAGCGGGTGTACAGCTCCCTGGCGGGCCGGTTGCTCTCTGACACCTCCAGAATCAGGGTCTCGCAGTTCTGACGCTCCAGGTCCACTCGAGTTCGAGTCAGGAGCTGGCGGGCGATCCCTTTGCGACGAGCCTCGCGGCAGACTGCGATGCGGAGAAGGTCGGCTGTCTCGAGCACCTGTCGCGCGAGACAGTAGCCAACCGCGCCCCCCTGGAGCTCCGCGATCAGGAGTAGGGTGTCTCCTGTGAGGAGAGAGAGCAGCTCCTGAGTCGACCAGGGGCGCTCGAAACAGGCAGCGTCGAGTCGGGCGACGGTGGCAACGTCTGCAGCGTCTGCGCGCCTCACGTGAACCTTCTCCCAGGCGCCGTGTACCCTCGTCTCGGTGGTCGTGCTGGACACCTGCCCTGGCTCCTGCCTTCGACTCCTACCCTCGGCTCTGTCTCTCGACTGCCGGTGGCTGCAGGTATACCGGCTCTGAGAGAAGGGCAGGAGACCATTCGACCAGGTCCCTGACGAGGAGGGCCAGACTCGCTCGGGCGAGGGTGCGACACTCCAGGACCGGTGACTCCGTCAGCTCGGCGAGTTGGTTGGCTTCGGGACCCACGACCGGCAAATCGTCCAGCGCCAGGGCGTCGCGCGCCGCAATCTCTGGCGGACTCCGGACGTCGAGGCTTCCTGCCTCCCAGCGGAAGCTCTGGTGGTACCAGTTTCCGCGGAGCGCGTTGACGACTGCAATGCAGCTCGTCGTTCGGGGCAGAGCCGATCGCCCTGCACACGCCCGACGCGACGGATTTCGGTACCAGGCGGCCGCGCAGGCTTCGAGGCTCGTGAGCGTTGCCGTTCGTAGGCTCAGAGTCTGGCTCAGACCAAGAGCCGTTGCGAGTCCGACGCGCGCTCCGGTAAAGCTGCCGGGGCCGCGGATTGCGAGCACCGCCCGCAGGTGCCTTCGGTCGCGCTCGACGGTTGTGAGCGCCTCGTCGATCATGCCGAGCAAGGCAGACGAGGACGTCCTGAGATCGGCTGAGAGCTCGACGCAGCTCGATATCCGGTGATCTGCGTCCTCGAGTGTGA
>JANQPS010000904.1 GCA_028285365.1 Thermoanaerobaculia bacterium
AAGGGCTGCCAGGCTTGGCGAAGACCACGAGCATCAAGGCGATGGCGTCGGCGGTCAACGCTCGCTTCTCGCGGATTCAGTTCACCCCCGACCTGCTGCCGGCCGACGTCGTCGGGACGCAGATCTACCGCCCGCAGTCTCACGACTTCGTCGTTCGGCAGGGGCCGGTGTTCGCCAACCTCGTGTTGGCAGACGAGATCAATCGTGCCCCGGCCAAGGTTCAGAGTGCGCTCCTCGAAGCCATGCAGGAGCGACAGGTGACGATCGGCGCTGAGACTTACGACCTGCCCGACCCGTTCCTGGTCCTCGCGACCCAGAACCCGATCGAGCAAGAAGGGACGTATCCGCTGCCAGAAGCCCAGGTCGATCGGTTCATGCTCAAGCTCCGCGTGGACTATCCGGGTCGCGACGACGAGTTGGAGATCATGCGCCGCATGGCAGGACGTCATCGTCCTACGGTCGACGCGGCCATCACCCCTGAGGAGCTGAGGCGCGCGAAGGAGCTCGCCGACAGCATCTATCTCGACGCCAAGGTGGAGGACTACATCGTCGATCTGGTGCTCGCGACTCGAGAGCCAGGCAAGTACGGTCTCGAGCGGCTGGCGCGCTTGATCGAGTACGGCGCTTCGCCGCGCGCGACGATCTATCTGGCTCAGGCCTCGAGAGTACAGGCTCTGCTTTCGGGGCGCGCCTTCGTCACTCCCCAAGATGTCAAGACCATTGGTGCCGACGTGCTGCGCCACCGGGTCCTGCTCACCTACGAGGCCGAGGCCCAGGACATGGTCTCGGAAGACGTCATTCGCGAGATCCTCAACACGGTCGACGTCCCCTGACCGCTTTCGCTGACGTGGTCGGCGCACGGGTTGCCGAGGAGGATTCGTGAGCACTTCGAGCACCAACACCAGCCAGGGCAACGGCGTAGGGCTTTCGCCGGAGCTGTTCGCCAAGATCAAGGCGATTCAGATTCGCACGCAGAGGCTGGTCACCGACTCGCTGGCCGGCGAATACGAAAGCGCCTTCAAGGGGCGTGGCATGGAGTTCGAACAGGTTCGCGAGTACGAGCCTGGCGACGACATCCGCCACATCGACTGGAACGTCACGGCGCGCATGAACGTGCCGTTCATCAAAGAGCACCGAGAGGAGCGCGAGCTCACGGTCATGCTCGTCGTCGACGTGAGTTCGTCAGGTGCTTTTGGTACCGCCCGCAAGCTCAAGAACGAAGTGGCTGCCGAAGTGGCAGCAGTGCTCGCGTACACGGCGATTCGCAACAACGACCGCGTTGGCCTGATCGTCTTCTCCGAGCACATCGAGCTCTACATCCCGCCCAAGAAGGGGAGAGCTCACGTCTGGCGACTGATTCGCGAGATTCTCACCTACGAGCCCGAGGGACACTCCACCGACCTCGAAGGTGCGCTGGAGTATTTGGGCAAGGTGACGCGCCGCAAGGCGGTGGTGTTCGTGATTTCTGACTTCCTGGACGAAGGCTTCGAGCACAGGCTCAGGGTGACCGGTACCAAACATGACGTCACCGCCATTTCGATTGCGGATCGGCGCGAGGCGTCGCTGCCGCCGCTGGGTATCCTCGAGCTCGAAGACGCCGAGACTGGCGAAGTTGTCATGATCGACACGCTCGATCCGAAGGTCAGGGGAGGCTTCGAGCTGCTCTCGGAAGAGGCTCGGGAGCGCCGTGAGGACATGTTCAGATCAGCCGGCGTCGGTGAGGTCCAGCTTTGGGCCGATGAGCCGTACATCGACGAGATCGTCAGGTTCTTCAGAGCCCGGGAGCGGGCCGGAGGCTCCAA
>JANQPS010000911.1 GCA_028285365.1 Thermoanaerobaculia bacterium
CGTCTTTCCGTGATCGACGTGACCAATCGTTCCGACGTTCACGTGCGGCTTTGTCCGCTCGAACTTCTCCTTCGACATCTTCCTCTAACTCCTGAGAAAAACTGAGACAAACGGGGTGAAGTTGTGGCTTCGGTTTCGCGAGATGGAGCCCACGACCGGATTTGAACCGGTGACCCCTTCCTTACCAAGGAAGTGCTCTACCCCTGAGCCACGTGGGCTGAAGACACACCATTCTCGGTCCTGGACCTTCGTCTAGGCAGCAGGACGGCAGAGAAACCGGGATTGTAGTGGCGCAGACGGTCCCTGTAAACCCCCAACTGGGTCTCGTAGCCGCTGGGCGACCTCGAGGCCGTCTGCTCGACCCGGGGGCGTCATCAAAACGCGGTCAGGCCGCGTCGTTCTGCTGAGCGTATTGTAGCTGATAGAGGCGCCAGTACATCCCCTCCATGGCCATCAACTCGTCGTGGCTCCCCTGCTCACGAATCCGGCCGTGTTGAAAAACGTAGATCCGGTCGACATCCCGAATCGTCGAAAGCCGGTGCGCCACCACCAAGGCAGTCCTCCCTTTCATCAGGGAAGCCAGAGCATCCTGGATACGGGCCTCGGTCTCGGTATCGACGCTGGAGGTGGCCTCGTCGAGCAACAGCAGGTCCGGTCCACCTGCCAGGGCCCGAGCAAACGACAGCAACTGCCGCTCGCCCGCCGAGAAGTTGGAGCCCCGCTCGCTCACCTGCTCGTCGAGCCCAGCTTCCAGAGCACCGATCATGTCGGCAACGTGACTGGTTCGCAGAGCCGAAGAGAGGCTGCCTTCGTCGACATCGCGACCGAGCACGATGTTCTCCCGCAGAGACCCTTCGAAGAGAAACACATCCTGCAGAACGAAGGCCATCCGGCGCCTCAGCTCGGCTCTCGGAATCTGCAAGTGGTCGACGCCGTCGACGAGGATCTGCCCCTGCTGCTGCTCGTAGAGCCTGGCAAGCAGCTTGAGCGTCGTCGTCTTGCCCGACCCGGTCGCACCAACGAGGGCCACCCGCTCGCCACTCTCCACGGTCAGGGAGACGTCGTCGAGTACGGTCTCTCGCCCGTAGGAGAAGCTCACGTTGCGGAACTCGATCGTCGGACCCGTCCTGACGCGATCCACCGAAGACCCACGACCTTCTGCAGTCACGCCCTCCGCGGACTCGGAGCGATCCCGCCCGGCGAGCACGGTTGCAGGCTCCCGCTCTTCGTCCAGCAACTGGAAGACACGCTCTGCGCTGGCCATCGAAGACTGCATCACCGAGTACTTGGCGGACAGGTCCAGCAGCGGTCTGAAGAACCTGGTCATGTAGTCGGTGAAGACGAAGACGGTGCCGAGACTGATCTCGTCCGCGCCGAGCAAGCGAGCCCCGAACCAGAACACGGACGCTCGGGTCAGATTGGTCGCGAGATCGATCGACGAGAACAGTAGCGCGTCGTAATTGATCGAACGAAACCAGGAGTCGCGATGAGAGGCGTTCTCGCGCGAGAAGTCTTCGAGGTTGCGCTTCTCTCGCGAGAACAGTTGAACCACACGGATGCCCGAGATGGTCTCCTGGAGCTGGGCATTGATGCGAGCGATCTTCACCCTGACTTCGCGAAACGCCTGACGCACCTTGTAGCGAAACACGATCGCGGCAATCACCAGGAACGGCACGATCAACATGGCGCCAACAGCCAGGCGCGCGTCGATCGCAAACAGCATCCAGGCGAAAGCCACCATGAGGAAGAGATCGGCAACCAGGGCGACGACCCCCATGGAGAACATCTCGGCCAGGTTCTCCATGTCGTTGGTCAGACGGGTCACGAGTCGCCCGACGGGATAGCGATCGAAGAACCCCATCGGCAGTCGCTGTGTGTGATCGTAGAGGTGGCGGCGAATGTCGTGGACCGTTCGCTGCCCCAGGACGACCATCGAGTAGGTCCGCAGCCACTCCAGGGCCAGCAGGCCGATCGCCAGCAGCGTCGCGACGAGAAAACACCAGACGAGGACGGGAAGCTCGCCCGGGGGCTCGATGATCGGCGCAAGCCAGCCAACGGGCGTCGAGACTTCGCCGGTGAGCAGGAAGTCGAGGGCACTGCCGATGAACAAG
>JANQPS010000912.1 GCA_028285365.1 Thermoanaerobaculia bacterium
CAAGAGCACCGAGACCGAAGATCAGAAGGTCTTCGCCAGGACCCTCGCAGCCCTCGGTTGGCGCGTCTTTGCCTTCCGAACGGCGCCGTCGGACGACCCCGAAGCTGCGCTCACACCGCCGCCCGATATCGAGCTGGCGGAGGCTACAGCCGGGGCCGTCGTCACCAACGACTCTGATCTCGACTCCGCACTCGAAGGCCTCGAGACGCTCTGGCGCGCCGACGTGGCCCCGGGTGCTGTCCCCAGCGCCGAGCCCGTTCCCCTCGACATCGGCGCCGGATCGCGCTTTCGGGCCACCGCTCCACGTTGGACCGTCGACGGTCCGCCAGAACATCTCGCGGTCGTCCGCGCGCGGCGGCTCGTCGAAGACGAAGACAGTGGGACCCTCAGAGTCGCAGGCTCGCTCGTTGGCGCTGCCGCCGGCGGCGCGACCGTCGAGGCTGCGGTCGACCTCGCGGACATGGGAGGCCAGGTGACCAGTCAGGACTTCAGGGTCACCGTGATCTCCAAACGTCTCGATCGCGACCCCGAAAGCGAGCGCTGGAACGGCGGCGGCGCCACGCCCATTCCCTCCACTTGGCTCCTGCGCGCCCCGGTTCGACTTCACGACGATCTCGAGTCGGTGGTTCTCGTGGTCGAGAACCTCCGGGACTGGACCTGGGGTGCGACGCTCGCCGAAGAAGCGGACCGCAGTCTCGCCGATGCCGGGGTTGGCGACGACGTGGTCGTCGAAACCGTCGGCCAGCCTTCTCCCGTCGAAGGTGTCGCTGTCGCCAAGGCCGAGACGGGAGGACGCGAGAGCAAAGACACTCCCAATCTGATCGGAGACCCGCGTCCGCAGATCGACCAGCGCAGGCTCACGTCGTCACCGGTCCTCAGGCTCGTTCCGCCGCGTCAACGACCTCTCGCCGGACGCCAGACCTTCAAGATCCTCCTTGCGAACGATCTCGTGCGCAGCGTCCAGTTCTATCTCGACGGGCAGCTCGTTCTCGAAGACAAGCGCAAGCCTTTCGAGGCGACGATCGATCTCGGCGAAGAAGCCGCGCGCCGTCAGGTCCGGGCAGTTGGCCTTTCTGGAGAAGGCGCCACTCTCGGTGAGGACCTGTTGACGGTCAACGCGCCACGCCAGCGCACCGGAGTCCGCTTCACGAAGGTCGACTCGACAACGTCGGGCGCCGTGGAAGTCGCGGCGGAGATCGTGCTGCCTGGTGGGCTCAGTCTCGACCGTGTCGAGTTCTCACGCAACGGACGACTCGGCGCAACGCTTACCCAGGCGCCCTATCGCACTACCCTCGTCGGCCCCGGGGCGGCGGACGCCGACTTCGTGCGAGTCGTCGCCTACATGACGGACGGCACCTTTCTCGAAGACGTGCAGTTCGTCGGCGGTGATCAGTTCGTCGAAGAAGTCGACGTCAATCTCGTCGAAGTCTTCACCGTGGTCACCGACAAGGACGGCGAGCCTGTCGACGGCCTGACGCGCGACGACTTCGAGCTGCGACTGGGAAGGCGGTCCATCGAGATCGAGCGTTTTGCCGTCGCCGAGCAGGTCCCGCTGGTCCTCGGCCTGGTCATCGACACCTCCGAGAGCATGTGGACGCTGATGGACGTCACCCGCAACGCGGCGTCACGTTTCCTCGGCGACGTCCTCACCGACATCGACAAGGCCTTTCTCGTCGACTTCGACAATCAGCCGCGGCTCGCTCACCCAACATCGGGAGATGTGTTCGAGCTGGTCAAAGGGCTCGGAAGACTCCAGGCCAGCGGTTCGACTGCGCTGTACGACTCGATCCTCTTCGCCCTCCTGCAGTTTGGCGACGATCCCGGGCGCCGTGCCGTCGTCCTGCTCACCGACGGCGACGACTACCGCAGTCGGTTCAGTTTCAACCGAGTCCACAAGACCGCCCGAGCCGCGGGCCTACCGCTCTACTTCCTGGCGCTGTCGGGATTCGACGAGAAGCGCCCGCAGTTTCGCAAACACGACCTGGAAGTCATCGCCGAAGACAGCGGCGGGCGCGTCTTCTACGTCACCGACATGCCTTCCATCCTCGGTGCCTACGACCAGATCGCCGAAGAGCTGCGTAGCCAGTATCTGCTCACGTTCACAACGACCGAAGAACTCAGTGACGCCGAGTTGGCAAAGCTCGACGTGACGGTGAGTGGTCGCGGCTACAAGGTGCGCCGGGTGGTCGGGCGACGCTGAGCCCGCTCAGGCTCCCTGTTCGAGGAACGCCAGGAGACCCGCGAAGTCCTCGGTACTCAAACCGAGCTCCAGCTCTTCGGGCATCAGCGAGAGTCCGCTGGAGTGGACCTCGACGACGTCGCTCCGCGGGACTCGCCGAGTGCCGCCGTCGGCCGAGGTCAGCACCAGCGTGTCGCCTCCATCTTCCGTCAGGAGGCCGCTGACCAGCTCACCACTGGTCGTCTCGACGTCGTAGATGAGGTATTCAGGTGACACGCGCGCATTGGGGTCGAGAATGTCGTGCAGCAGCGAGGCCCTGCTGCGGCGCCCGATGTCCGTCAGATCGGGACCTATGTCTCGGCCGTAGCGTCCGTGGACGTGGCACCTGGCACACAGCTGAGCAAACAGCACTCGGCCGTCTCTTGCGTCACCGGGCATGTCGAGAGCGCCCGAGAACTGATCGATGACCGCCTTGCGCGTGAACACACCGAGGTCGGTAAACAGCTTCGAAGCGCGCTCGCGAATCTCCGGCTCCGCCCACCAGATCAACGTCCGCCGGCGCTCGAGATGCAGGTTGAGCTCACCGAGACTCAACGTCCCTTCCTCGAGGGCGGTCACGAGCGCGTCGTGGTTCTCCTTGCGGTAGAGGAGCACGTCGCCGGCCGCGCGTCGAGGCTCCGGGGGAAGAGAACTGAACACCGAAACCAGGCGCTCACCGACCTCCGCTGAGCGCATGCGGCCCAGCTGCTCGATGGCGGCCATCTGGAGCGTGACCGGCAGCCCGCGCCGCAGCACGTCGATCAGGAGATCGCGATGTTCCGGGGGCGAAAAGTGCTCCAGGAGCCGCAGCCTGTGCGCACGCTCCGAAGCGTCCAGCACTTCGTCGAGCAGCCCCAGGGCTCGCTGCTCCGCGAGACGTTGAGGTTCTCCGAGGTCGAGCTGGAAACTCTTCGCCAGCGACCAGAGTGCGGCCTCCTGTGGAGGATCCGCGTGCTCGAGGAGCTCTCCGAGCGAGCTTCGAAGAGAGCCTCCGAGCTCGGACTCCATCGACGGTAGTGACAGTTGCGCCGCATCGAGGTCGCCTGCGAGGCGCTCGAGTACACCCAGCTCCACGGCAGCGGCAGCCCGATTGGCGAGCAACTCGAGGACTCGAGCCACCTCGTTCGGTTCGGCCCGTTGCGCAATCACCGCCGTCAGCCCCTCCGAGAGGGACGCGAGGGTCGCCGCCGGTGCGTCCAGCCCCAGGATCTGCTCGAGACTCTCGACCGGGGAGTCGACGGCCGACGCCAGCCATGCGCGGCGCGACCACTCCTCTCCGGAAACGAGCAACGCCAGCTCGCCGAGAGAGTCGCCATCGATAGCCCCCGGCATCGTACTCAGACTCAAGAGCGCCTGATTGCGAATCCGACCCGACGTCTCTTTTGCGAGCGTCAGATAGCGAGTCGCCAACGCCTCGTCTTGGAGCAGCTCTTCTCCGAGCCAGAGTGTCGTCTCCAGGACACCCGGATCGGAGTCCTCGATGCGCTCCAACACGATCTCGCGTTCGAGATGATCGACGGCTCCGAGCGCCCACAAAGCGGCCAGGCGAACCCCGGGGTCGGC
>JANQPS010000913.1 GCA_028285365.1 Thermoanaerobaculia bacterium
CTCGATGACGCCGAGGCGCGGGCGGCTCTCCAGGTGGCCCAGGCCCGCTTCGACAATGCCGAGATCGCCGTGGGCCGAGCTCGCTCGCTGGTGGCTGACGGGGTGACGGCTCAGCAGGCTCTCGACGATGCGGTTGCCGAGCAGCGTACGGCAGCTGGTCTCCTCGAAGAGGCGAAGACCCGCCTCGACAAGACACGCATCAAAGCGCCGTTCTCCGGGCGTGTGGGCATTCAGACTGCGCAGCTGGGGCAGTTCGTGTCGTCAGGTGATCCGATCGTTCAGTTGACCCAGGTGGATCCCTTGGAGCTCGTCTTCACGATTCCCGAGGAGCAGGCCAGCCTGGTTCGTCTCGGTCAGCGCGTCGACGCTCGAGTCGGGCGCTGTGGCGAGGCTTTCGCCGCGACCGTCGAGGCTCTGGACCCCACGGTGGATCCGGCGACGCGTACCCTGGCGGTCCAGGCGCGCGTCGACAACTCCGCGCGTCGACTGATTCCGGGAATGTCTGCGCGTCTTCGTCTCGTGACCGAACAAGGTGGTGTAGCCGTTCTGAGCATTCCGCGTGAGGCCCTCGTCGCCCAGGGTAGCGGGTACCTCGTTTGGGTCGTGAACGAAGGAGTGACCGAGGTGCGCCCAGTGACCGCTGGTCGGTTCTTCCCGGAACGCGTCGAGATCATCGATGGGTTGCGTGACGGTGAGGTCGTGGTGGCAGCGGGACATCAGAAGGTCCGCCCCGGCGCCCCGGTAGCCACGGAGCCTTGGCGACCGACCCGCAACCCGAACTTGAGACTCGGGAGTCGGCTCGAAGACGACTGTGGCGCGGTGACGGAAGAGTTCTCGCCGGAGCCGCTGTCGAGACCGCTCACCGGGTGAGCCCGGCGATCACGGAGGTGAGGATTGACTCTCTCTGACATGTCCGTTCGCAGGCCGGTCCTCGCGACCGTCGTCAACCTGCTCATCGTTGTCCTCGGTGCAGCGGCGTGGCAGGTGCTTCCGATTCGAGAGTATCCGGACGTCGACGTGCCGGTGGTATCGATCACGACGGTCTACTTCGGTGCCAGCCCAGAGACGATCGAGACCACGATCACCGAGCCCATCGAGCAGTCCCTCGGGGGTATCGAGGACATTCGTTCGATCAGCTCGACCAGTGCCTTCAGCACGAGTCAGATCAACATCGAGTTCGAGATCGGTCGAGACATCGATGTTGCCGCGACGGACGTCAGCAACGCAGTACAACGCGTGACCGGTTCGTTGCCTCTCGAGGCCGAGCAGCCAGTGGTGTCGAAGGCCTCAGCTGGTGGTGGCGGAGCCTTGATGTGGATCTCGCTCTACGGCGACGGTTTTACGTCGGAGGAGAAGACCGACATCGCGGATCGTCTGGTCAAGACCAGACTGCAGCTACTTCCCGGTGTGGCCCGGGTCATGATCGGTGGGGAGCGCCGCTACGCCATGCGCGTCTGGCTCGATCCCGCCAAGATGGCAGCGCGCGAAGTCGACGCGACCGACGTCAGGCGCGCCATTCGTTCGAACAACCTCCAGGTACCGGCCGGCGAGATTCAAGGTCAGGGCCGCAAGTTCACCGTCAACGTCGACGCCCAGATCGATGATCCCGGCGTCTACGAACGTCTCGTGATTCGGCGCGAGGGTGACCAGGTCGTTCGTATTCAGGACGTTGGTTGGGTACAGCTGGGCTCTTCGAACTACGCGACGATCACTCGGGCCAACGGCGAGGCCACCGTGGGAATCGGGGTGATTCCCCTGTCCACCGCCAATACCGTGGACGTGAGCCGTCGGGTGCGGACTGTGCTACCGGAAATCGAAGCCTCGCTCCCGGAAGGGCTCGCGCTTCAGATCGGGCCCGACGACTCCATGTTCGTGGAGGCGTCGCTGCGTCAGGCCGGCAGCACGCTGCTGATCGTCTTTGGTCTGGTCGTGCTGGTCAACCTGATCTTTCTGCGCTCTCCGATCACAACCTTGATCGCGAGCGTCGCCATACCGGTTTCGTTGATCGGGACACTGGCCGTGATGGTTCTGCTCGGCTTCTCGATCAACGTGCTGACGGTTCTAGGCCTGATCCTGGCCGTCGGCATGTTGGTCGATGACTCGATCGTCGTGCTCGAGAACATCTATCGCCGTCAGGAGCTCGGTGAGCGACCACGACGGGCGGCGCTCAACGGTGCCCGCGAAGTAGCGTTCCCCGTAATCGCCACCACGGCGGCTGTTGTATCCGTTCTCGTTCCGCTCGCGACGATTGGTGGTAACACAGGTCGGTTGTTTCGAGAGTTCGCCTGGACGATGGCGGCGGCGGTTCTCATCTCGACCTTCGTGGCCTTGACCATGGTGCCCACTGCTTGTGCGCTCTATCTCCGGCTAGCCAAGCAGCACGGCACGATTTACGAGCTCATCGAGCGAGTTCTTCGGGGTTTCACCAGCGGCTATCGAGCCGCCCTCGGCTGGTCGTTGCGCCACAGGTGGGTCATGGCGCTCCTGATGCTGCTGACCATCGGAGGAGTTGGCGGTTTGTTCCGAGTGATCCCCGCGACACTGGTTCCGACCGAAGATCGCGGTACCTTCATGACGTTCTTGCGCGCGCCCCAGGGCTCCACCGCGGCCTATACCGACCGAGCCCTGGCTCAAGTGGAGGAGATCCTGTTCGAGATCGATGGCCTTCACTCCACGTTTGCGGCCGTGGCGATGGGCTTTGGCGGGCCGTCCGACACGGCCAGCGGCATCGTGTTTACACGTCTCAAGCCGTGGGACGAGCGGACGGCCAAGCAGCAGGACATCGTCGCGGGGTTGTTCCCGCGCTACATGGCCATTCCCGAGGCGCTCGCGTTTCCGATCAACCCTCCGTCTCTTGGTCAGAACAGCCGGAGCGCAGACATTCAGTTGGTGCTCAAAAGCTCTGGTGCATCTATCGATGAGTTTCAAGAGGTCACCCAGTCTTTGCTGGTCCGGTTGCGAGAGATCCCCGGGCTGGTGAATATCGACTCCGATCTGCGGCTGGAGAACCCGCAGCTCAACGTCACCATCGACCGAGAGCAAGCGGCCGATCTTGGACTTGCCGCCGACTCGGTGGCTGACTCACTGCGTCTCCTCGTGGCTGAAGGACCTGCCGACGAGTTCGTGCTGCGCAACAAGCAATACGACGTCGTCATGTCGCTCGCGTCGCGCTATCGCAGCTTTCCTGAGCAGCTGGGCGAGATCCATCTTCGGAGCGCGCGGGGCGCGATGGTTCCGCTGTCGAGCGTTGTGAACGCGGAGCCCACGATCGCTCCCGCAACCCTGAATCACTACGATCTCGTGCGTTCGGCGACGGTGACCGCCAACTTGGGGCCCCAGGCCAACCTCGGAGACGTGCTTCCCACGATCCTGACCACGGCCGACGAGGTCCTCCCGACCGGCTTTAGCACGGCGCTTGGCGGAGTGTCCCGCGAGTTCGTCGAATCCGCGGGCGCCATCTATCTGACCTTTGCGCTGGCACTCCTGATCATCTTCCTCGTACTGGCAGCGCAGTTCGAGAGCTTCTTGCATCCGCTGACGGTGATGCTGAGTGTGCCGCTCGCTTGTCTTGGCGCGCTCGTCTCGCTGCAGCTGACTGGCCACACCCTCAACATCTACAGCGGCATCGGGATCATTCTCCTCGTGGGGCTCGTAACCAAGAACTCGATCCTGCTGGTCGACTTTGCGAACCAGGCGCGCGCCAGGGGCACGGAGCTGATCGAAGCCCTACAGCAGGCCGGAAAGACCCGATTTCGGCCTATCCTGATGACCAGCGTGACCTCGATCCTCGGCGCCGTTCCGTTGGCTGTGGCAACCGGTGCTGGCGCCGAAAGCCGGCGAGCGATCGGTGCCGCGGTCGTCGGAGGGCTGCTGTTCTCGACGGTCTTCACCTTGCTCGTGGTCCCGGCGATCTACGTCTTTGTCGTTCGAATCGGCGAGCGTCTGGGGTTGAGCACCGTGCCACCGCTCGTCGAGTTGGATCTGGAGGATGGCACTGGCAGCGACCGCGAGAAGGACACGCCTCGGCTGGGAGACGGTGTTGGGGCTGCTGGAGTCGCTGGGTCGTAGCTTCGAACACGCCGGGTTTTTAGGGAAAGACCAAAGCCAGCCCGTTGGACTGTTGGTGCTCCGAACCAACTGACGGAGTTGTCAGTCGTCCGCGGACTGATTTATGCTGTGGTAGCATAGCTATGTTCTTTGGACACGACGACGTCTCACTTCGGTACCTCGGGGAAGGCTATGGGTTGGAGGGGGCTTTGAGTCGGCTCTGGTGGTTGTTGATGGTGCTCATGGCGGGCCCTTTGGTCCCACAGGAGCGTTCCTGGATGTGGCTCGATGGAGGTGAGCCAGGGCGGTTCGGGAACTGGCCTGGGAGCACCCATGTTGCTGCGCACGCAAACCTAGAGGATGGAACCCACGTTTGGATTCGCCGCGTCGATGGGCCACCTTCCGATTCGACCCGTGTCTTGGCCTGGCGACCCGATGGTGAGCTCGCGTTCGATTCCTTCTTCGACTGCAGCTACGGTATGGGTGCCTTCGGGAATGAGCTCGTACTAGCCGGCCGAGATTGCGAGGTCATCAAAGTTGATGCAGACGGTCAGCGTCTCATGCGTGCACCCGCTGACCGTCTCTCCGGGTACTTAGCCTCGGTTGCCTACGACGGCACGGTGGCCATGGTGACAGGTAGCGGTGTCCACGACGGGCAGGAGAAGGCCGTGGTGCTGGGAGTCGATGCCAGCGGTGAGCAGCAGTGGCGACACGTGCTCACACCTGAAGAGGTCGGCATTCCTCCTGACGATGTCGGGCCGTTGGACTGGTCGTCGTGGTCCACGTCGGTCGTGACGTCGTCGGGCTCGTTGTGCGCGGCCGGCATCTTCAACTACGAGAATCGGCGGAACTGGGACGTGCTCATGGGCTGCTTCTCGCAAGAGGGATCTCCCATCTGGCTCGAGGCCTACGACGCAGGCGAGACTGACCTCGTCCGCGCAATCACGCCGTTTGGCGACGACGGGCTCGCTGTGCTCGGAATCAGCAGTGCTCATAGTGGGCCTGAAGAAGAAGTTTGGGTACGGACCTACGACCACTTTGGGCAGTTGCTGTGGGAGTCGAACTTGGACGGAGTCAGCCGAGTTGAAGCCGCAGAGTTGTCTCATGAGGCTCGAGAGCTCACCCTGAGTTGGGGAGGTCCTCCCAACTCAGGGGTCATTCGGCTCGACCGCTCCGGAGTCGTGGCGTGGCGTTACGAGGTCGAGACGACTTTCTCCAGCTTTCCCGCAAGTCATGACCGTGACGCCGAGGGGTTTGTCTATGCGGCCACGGAAACCGTCGTGCTCGATCTACGGTGCCTCCAGCTGACGAAGCTCTCGCCAGCCGGCGAGGCTGTCTGGATCCAGACGTTTTGCCTCGATGACGAGAACGTCCGCTCAGGCGTCGTCAGATCGCTACCCACCGGAGGTGTCGGTCTTGCGTTCACCAGAACCGCAGACCATGAGGGAGCGTCGCCGGAGGAAGGCTACGCTGTCTTCTCAGCGGAGGGGAGACTCCTCTCGGAGTCGACCAGCCCCGAGAGAGCTGCTGTCGGCGGGTGCCCCGAGTATCCAGACAAGCGTTGTCTCAGTATCGACGAAGCAGGCAACGCCTATCTCACGAGCTGGACTCAGCACAATAGGGGAAGCGGCAGTGTGCTAAAGGTTGACTCCTCGGGTGCGCTCAATTGGCGATTTCAGCCGGCGCCGGCTGTTACACCAGGCGATCCGATTCCCATGCCCGGTAGTGGTGTCGGTGGCGGCAGAGTCGTGTTGGCCAACGGGGTCCGCAACTCCGCTGGTGAGAACGTATGGTTGCTGGACGACGCAGGGAATCTCCTACATGAGAGCCAGACACTAGGCACAGGGCGAGACGTGGTCGTGCGCGGAGATGGAGACTTCTACGTGCTGACGCCGTTCAGACTCCAGAAGAGATCGATTGTTGGTGAGCTGCAGTGGGAAGCCACCGTAAGTAGGGCTCGTTTGGCACAGCTCGCGCCGGG
>JANQPS010000914.1 GCA_028285365.1 Thermoanaerobaculia bacterium
ATCCAGGAGGGATTCGTAGAGCTCGAGAGTCGCAGAAGAGCGCTCGCTCTCGCTGGAGTCTGGTTGGAGACGCATGCGGAAGCAGACGACCGACAGCTCGACGGGTGCCAGCAGTTCGAACAGGCCAGTACCTTCGAGGCGCTCGGCAGCAAAGTGCGCCAGGCGCAGGTCTTCGCGGATCTCAGCGGCGATCTGATCGATCCCCGCGGCACGGAGCAAGAACCACACCGCGATCGCTCGGCCGGGTCTGGAGAGCTCTGGACCCCTGTCGAAGAAGTTGACCTGTTCACGTGAGACGTGCTTGAGGTAGTCGCCGTCGGTCCGGAATGCTTTTTCGAGGAGGTCCGGGTGTTTGGTGAAGAGGCAGCCGACTCCCATCGGAGCATAGAGCCACTTGTGTGGATCGAGGGTCACAGAGTCCGCTTGCTCGAGCCCCCTCAGGAGCTCCCGACCTTCCGGAAGCAGGGCGAGAACGCCGCCGTACGCACCGTCGACGTGTAGCCAGACGTCGTGCTCGCGGCAGACGCGGGCGAGGTCGGCGAGTGGGTCGACTGCTCCGGAGTTGGTGGTCCCGGCGTTCGCGCACAGTGCGAGGGGCAAAAGACCCTTCTCCCGATCGCTCTTGATCCGGTTCTCGAAAGGTCCTGGAAGCAGCTTGAAGTGTTCGTTGGTCTGAAGCGTCACCATCGAGCGACGCCGAAAGCCGAGAGTCGAGGCGGCCTTCTGAGCGGACGTGTGGCCCTGATCGGTGAAGTAGAGGACGGCGCGCTCGCGATCGTCCTCGGAGAGACGTGCCCGCGCCGTGGCGAGTCCGATGAGATTGGCCATCGAGCCCCCGCTCGTGAGGAGGCCGGCGTCACTGGGGTAGTGGATGGCCTCCGCGAGCCACTTCAGCGTGATGACTTCGAGCGCGGAGATGCTGGCGCCGCCCAACCAACTGCCGACGAACGGGTTGGTCCCAGCAGACAGCATGAGGCCGAGAAAGCCGTAGAAGCTACCGGGAACCGGAATGAAGCCGTGAAAGCGCGGATGATTCACGCGGGTCATCCGCGGCATCACCTGCTCGGCGAAGGTCTTGAGGGTGTCAGCACCACCACTCGGTTCGTGCGGCAGCGGCTCGCTCAGCTGGTCGACGAGATCAGGCTGTTGCTGCCAGGCCACCACGGGCTTCTCCGGCAGCGTCTCGATGTCGTCGAGAATCAGATCCAGGCACTCGTGCGCCAGACGTCGCATTTCCTCTTTGGGAGGATCCAGACCGCGCGGTGCCGGTAGCTCGTCCGAGAGGGGAGGAGCGAGTCGCTCGTCGAGCTGGTTGTCTGAGTCGTTCACGGGCGCGACCTTCGGTGGCGGTTGAGACAAGGCAGGATGGCCTGCGAACTGGCTGAGTTGCTCTCGTTTCAGGAGCCGTTGTCGGTTGCCTGTTCGAGGGCATCGGAGAGCCGCTTGACGGCTCGATCTTTGTCGGTGAACTGGACGGCCATGCCGACCAGTTGCTCCCCACCACCCTCGACCTCAGGGCGCCACACTCGGAGAACACGGGCCTCGCACGGAATCTGGGCTCCCCCTGGGCAGTCGATGAGCAGTCGGACCCGTGAGCCGGGCATGGTCGGGGCCGAGGTGCTGACGAACAGTCCACCCTTGGAGAGTTCCATGTCGAACATACGACGAAACTGCTCCACGGTGTCGAAGCGAATCGGATACGTCTTGTGGACGCGGTGGTGGGGCTCGTCGGCATCAGTCTTCTGGTGCGGCGTTGCCGCGGGATGGTAGCGGGCTGGATTGGACGTGCCGTCACCGGAGTCCGCTTGGTCCTGCGGTGTTTCAGCAGCAGTATCAGTATCGGTAGTGGTATCGGGCTCGGAGACCAGCCCCGGTATCTCGGAGTCGCTGGATGACGAATCTGGTCGCGCGGCCGGATGACGGGCTGCCGGATGACGGGCGGCGGGATGGCGTGATGCCGGGCCAGAAGAAGCCGACTTCGTGGTGTTGGAGCCCGAGGTGGAGCTGCCCGCGGGGCGAGCGCCGCGAGGCCCCGATCCTGAAGACGACTGCTTGACCTCGGCGCTCGTCTCGGTCGACAGAGCCTGAGTAGCCGACTCGGCCGGGCCCGAGCTGAATGGCATGACCTCTGCCATCAGCTGCTCGATGGAGATGAACTTGAGGCCCATGCCGCCCAGCTTCACCTTCGCCAGTTCGGCGGGGACCACCACCGAGCGAGCCACGATGGCCTCGCCGATGAATCCACCGGCGTCGGTTGCGAACTCCATCTGGATGCGTTCGAGCCGCGGAAACGGGTCGGAGCACTGAACGAAGGCGCCGTGCAGAGACACGTTGGTCGTGTAGCCGGAGTGGACCTTGGTGGGGTCGCCACGCCTCCAGAATCGAACTCGGATTCGGCGTGCGTAGCGCTCTTCGTGGCGACGATTCTCGGACGGTTTCATGAAGCGGATCTCCGACGCGCGCCCGCCAGTCGCTGCCGAGGGCGGTAGGCAAGCGGAGATGCTATCGACTCTCGGGCCACGACGACAGTCTTTCGTGTCGAAGCGGAGAGCGGTCCGGCCCAGGAGAGTGTCTGTTTAGCAATGCTCGTTCGGGGTCGCGAGTTGCTGGTCGACGAGCTGGCGGTAGTCTTCGAGCAGGGCGTCGTAGGCCCGATGTGCCCGTCGAGAGGGCTCGACGGTGTCGACGGTGCCGCTCGGTGGAATCGGGGGCGCCTCGTCGGCTGACTCGGCGTCGGCACGCGAGCCCTC
>JANQPS010000927.1 GCA_028285365.1 Thermoanaerobaculia bacterium
CCGTGGCATCCGAGAAGAAGCCATTCTCGTCCGACAGGTAGAGCGTGTTCGTTTCGCCAGCCAGATGAGCCACGAACAGATCATTCGATCCGTCGCCGTCGAGGTCCGCGGCCAACGCGCCCATACCTGCCTCGGGACGCCCGAGGCCATTGAGAGCCGTACCCAGGAGCAGGGCTTCGTCGACGAGCTTCCCACCTCCTTGGTTGATCCACATGTGATTGGCCATGCCATCGTTGGCGACGTAGAGATCCAGAAAACCGTCACCGTTGAAGTCGGTGGCCACCGCTCCCAGCGTGGCGGCTTGGGCGCCCAGTCCCAGTTCGCGGGTGACGTCGCGAAACGTGCCGTCGCCAAGGTTTCTCCAGATCCGGTCGCCGGCGGGCTCGTAGGAGTACGGGCCACAGTAGTCCGGCGCGCCGGCAGTCGTCTCGCACCGCTTGTTCGCAGCCACGCTGTAGTCGACGTAGTTGCCGACATAGAGGTCGAGAAAACCGTCACGGTCGTAGTCGAAAAAGACTGCCGGTACGCCCCACCTGCGATCGTCGACGCCTGCCGACTCGGTCGCATCTTCGAAGCGTCCCTTACCGAGATTGCGCCACAGCTGATTGCTGCCGAGGTTGGTGACGTAGAGATCGACGTCACCGTCGCCGTCGTAGTCGGCGGCAGTTGCTCCCATTCCGTAGCCAGCGCTCTCGATTCCGCTCGCTGACGTCACGTCGTCGAAGGTCAACCGACCGGTCTCGATCAGCTGGTTGCGAAACAGCCGATCGCGCGCCGCCTCGGTCTTGGGTTCGTCGGCATCGAGTGAACCACTCTGGACGACAAACACATCGAGATCGCCGTCGGCGTCGTAGTCCAGCAGCGCAACCCCCGCGCCCACGATCTCCGGCATCAGGTACCTGCCTTGCGCGCCGTTGTCGTGAGTGAAGTCCAGCCCCACAGCCTCGGCGACTTCGATGAACCGCGATGACTCGGCGACCGCCGACCAGCTCGTGGTCACTGACAGCACCAGGGCCCAACGCACGACCCAACAGGTGACCCGGAACCCTCTCGACTGCGCCAGCAGGCGGTCATGCCAAAGGGCCCTCATCGCCCTGTCCCACCCGACTGCAGAAGACTGACGAGCTCGTCCGGTTCGCGAACCACCCACGCTCGACCGCTCCGATAGCTTTCGAGTCGAGCACTCGCGAGCGGCACGTCGGGCGACCGACCCACGACCTCCTCCTGCTCCGTCGCAGCCTCGGCAAGGCGCCCCACTTCGGCCAGCGCCATGGCGCGTGTCTCGGCCACGGCGTCGCCGTCGGCGAAGGCACTGACTCGCTCGACGAGCTCCAGGCCGAGATCTCCTCGGCGATCTCCTTCGAAGGGCGAGCTCACGAGCAGCCGAGCGAGCGTGTGGGCGATGGACGCACTGCGCGGGTAGACCTCGAGAGCCTCGCGCAAGCGTTCGCGAGCGTCTGAGTAGCGCCGCGCCATCAAGAGGGCGGTCAGCTCACCTTGCCATGCCTGCTCGTGCCTCGGCGATCGGTCGATGACCGTTCGAAAGTGCGTCGCCGCCTCGTCGAACCGATCGAGGTGCCCGAGAATGGCCGCCAGCAGCATCCGCGCGTCGACGAGTCCCGGCTCATCGCTCAGCGCCTGCTCGAGCAGCTCGAGGCTTCGGTCCGCGTCACCCTGCTCGATCGCGTGGCGCGCCGCGGCGACCAGAGACTCGGCGCCTCGATCGGCGGCCGAGCTCAGTCGTCGTCGAAGGGCAGCCGCACGCGGGTCTCCGGTGTGCTCGAGCCCAGCCAGATAACGACGCGCCACGTCCTGATCGTCCGGAGCGAGCTCGGTCGCGCGAGCCAAGTCCGCCAGACCTTCTCGACTGCGGCCCATACCGACCAGAGCCGTGCCACGTCTGACCAGAGTCTGGACGTCGTCGGGAAGACCGCGAAGGACGAAGTCGTAGTGCTCGATCGCCTCCGAGTAGCGCCCAAGACGCGCGAGAGCGTTCGCGAGCAGCTGTCTCAGGTCGGCTCGCTGAGCGACTTCTCCGACTCCCTTCTCGAACGCAGCGACGGCCCGCTGGTCGTCACCCGCCACGACGGCAATCTCGCCGAGTCGGCGATAGACGTCAGCTCGCTGTGACGCGTCCCGTTCAGGGTCTCCGGTCTTGCCTCGCTCGAGAGCCTGCTCGAGTGTCGAGAGTGCTCCTGAAGCATCACCCAGGGCATCGAGACTGAAGGCGAGACCGCGGTAAGCGGCAAAACTCTCCGAGTCGAACTCCAACACCCGCGAGTAGGCGTCAGCTGCGATGTCGTAGCGCTGGTTTTTCATCGCTTCTGAGGCTCGCGTCATGAAAAACGCCGGACTCCTCCCGAGACCCGCGACGGAAGCCGTCAGCTCGTCCTCGAGCGGTACCTGGATGTCTCCACGACGCGCCAGGTGGTACTCGGCGTCGTCGACCCGGCCGAGCCTTCGGTACGCCTGGCTGAGGGCGTAGTGCACCGAGTTCGCCGCCGGGGCCTCGTCGAGAACCTGCTCGTAGAGCAGCGCGGCCTGTTCGTCGTCACCACTCTCCGAGGCGAGACGCGCCAGCCCCGCCACCGCACGAGGAAGGCTGGACACTCGCTCGAGCGCGTCATCAAAAAGAGCCTTCGCCCGCTCGCTCTCACCGAGATCGGCCAGGACTTCACCCAGACGAACCGTTGCCTGGAGGTGTTTCGGCTCGAGCCGGAGCGAGGACTCGAAAGAGGTCCGCGCCGATTCCAGGTCGCCAAGCATGGCCTGCAGGTATCCAGCGAGATAGGGCCAGCGGTAGTCGTCAGGCGCCAGGCGAACGGCGTTGTCGAAGGCCACCGCCGCAGTCTCCATGAACTCGTACGTCATGAGCAGGAGTCCCATTTCTGAGCTGGCCTCAGCCGCGCGCCGAGCTGGCTCGGAGCCAGCTGCCAGTTCACTCTGGACGAGCTCATCGAGCACGGCTCGCTGATCCTCGAGCTGACTCACGACACGCTCGTCGGCCGCGGCGAGATCGGGCCAGGGCAGCTCCTGAAGCTCGACGAGCGTCGCGGGCTTCTGGCAAGCCAGTCCTGCCAGCAACACCGGCAACACGACCAGGACCGCCACCAACCACCAGGACATCACGCGCTTCATCGTCTCGCTCCTGACACCGACCACTGACCACTGACGGGGTCGAAGACAAACCGGTTGTAGCGACCCCGCTCGATGGGGCCGAGCTCGGCCTGCGAGCCGTCTCGAAGAGTGACTCGGACGTGGGCCTCGAAACCTTCGGCATCGGCTGAGCCGAGACCAAAGATGAGTCGCGGATCCGAAGAGGACGCATAGCTACCGTTGACGCGCACTCTCTTCAGCTGGGTCATGTCACCAGCCACCAACTCGACGCCCGCGCCGTCGATTCCGAACGAACGCAGGACACCGTTCTGGAGCTGCTCGAGGAGCTCGATTCCCACCCACGAGCTGCGAGCTCCGACACCGTTGACCAGGAGTCGCGCTGGCCCTCCGTTGTTGGAGATGAGGACATCGACGTCTCCGTCGTTGTCGACGTCGCCGAACGCGGCTCCACGCGACACTTCGGCCACCAGGAAGGCTTCGCCAGCGGAGAGGGTGACGTCCGCGAACGTGCCGCCGTCACGGTTGCGAAACAGCTGGTTCGGTTCCTCGAAAGGAAACTCGTCTCCCGCCCGCGCCAGCGCCTCGATCTTTCGAACCGCGCCGTTGACGACGAGGAGATCGAGCCACCCGTCGTTGTCGTAGTCGAGAAAACCCGTGCCGAATGACGTGCGAAGCCGGCTGGCCGTCGCCAGGCGGACGACGTTCGTCTGGTCCGAGAACGCTCCGCTACCGTCGTTGCGGTAGAGCGTATTGGTCTCACTGATCAGGTGAGTCATGAACAGGTCGAAGTCGCCGTCCCGGTCAAAGTCGGCGGCGTCGACACCCATGCTCGCCTCGGCTCTCCCCTGAGCGTTGATCGCGCTGCCCGAGAGCAGGGCTCGGTCGCGTACCTCTCGACCTTCGAAGTGCCACTGATGGTTCGGGCGCCCATCGTTGGCGACGTAGAGCTCCAGCTGGCCGTCGCCATCGAGGTCGACAGTCACGATGCCGAGAGCGGGGCCGTCTCCTTCCAACTCCAGCTCCGCCGTCACGTCCGAGAACGTACCGTCGCGCTGGTTGCGCAGAATGCGATCGGCTACCGCAACGAAGTCTTCTGGACCACAGTAGTCGGGAGCACCGGTGGAGTCGGTACACCGAGGTGCCTCACTCCCGACCGCGAGATAACCACCGACGAACAGATCGAGCCAGCCGTCGGAGTCGTAGTCCACGAAAGCTGCGGGAACCGTCCAGTGTTCGTGGTCGATTCCTGCCTCTCGGGTCACGTCTTCGAAGGTGCCGTCACCTCGATTACGCAACAACTGATCGCCATCAAGAGCCGTGAGGTAGAGGTCTCGCCAACCGTCGTTGTCGTAGTCGCCAACGGCAACCGCCATTCCGTATCCGGTACCCAGGGTTCCGCTCTGGCCAGACACGTCGACGAACTGGACGCCCGACCGATCTTCGGACCTCGCCTCACCGGAGCGCTCCGCAGAGATCAACTCGTTCCGATACAAACGATCCCCGCGGCCACCGTCTCCCGATCCACGTCCCGGCAGAGCGCCGCTCTGTACGAAATAGGCATCGAGGTCACCGTCGTTGTCGTAGTCAAACAGGGCGACACCGGACCCACTCACCTCGGCCATGTGGTACTCACCCGCTGCACCATTGTCGTGCACGAAGTCGAGGCCGACCTCGGCGGCCATCTCGGAGAAAACCGCCGAATCGGCGTCTCCCCGCCCACTGTCGCCATCAGGCGACGGCACGCTCGAGGCTTCCGACTGTGAGCACGCGAGCGCACACACGGCGAGTCCGACGACAGCTCCCGAAAACAGCGAGTCCCCAAGACGAGAGACCATCACGACGACCTCGAACCGGTCGGCGTTTCGCCAGCACTCGTCCCCCGACCCCGAACGAGCTTCAGGTAGAGACCACTCTCGATATCGCGCCAGTCTTCCAATTCGCCATCGGCCCAACGGACGCGCACGCCGACGACGCTCGAACCGGCAGTCGCCAGGATCAAACGCGGATCGTTCGCTGACGCATAACTCGCCGCCGTGCGGACTCGGCGCCAGCGTAGCGGCGACACCTCGCCTTCGGACTCGACGAGCAACGCGGCCATCGCACCGAAGGCGGTTCTCTCACTCTGGCTCGCCGCACCCGGTTCGAGGAGGAGGAGTCCGATCCACTCTTCTTTCTCCGGATTGCGCTGGTTCAGTAGGAGCCGGGGCGCACCGTTGTTGTTGGTGACCAGCAGGTCTTCGTCGCCGTCGTTGTCGACATCGCCAGCGCAGACCCCTCGACTGACCCGGGGATCCTCGGCGGCCACCGTCAGACCAGCCGTGACGCCCCGAAACTCTCCGTTACCGAGGTTCTTG
>JANQPS010000933.1 GCA_028285365.1 Thermoanaerobaculia bacterium
TGTCGGTTCCTTTTCTGGTCGTGCAGTGGGTGCCGAGCACCGATCTCGCCCAGCACGTCTCACAGCTCAGGCTGCTTGGCGAGGCCCTGGGCGGAGACGAGACCTACCGCGTGCAGTGGACGACGCCTTACGCAGCGCTCTATCTCGTTCTCGGGCTCCCCTGGCTGCTGCTGCCACCGGTGCTGGCGGCCAAACTCGGTGCCTTGCTCGTCACCTGGCTGTGGGTTGCGGCAGTGCACCGACTGGCCGCGGTCTTCGACAGCCCGCCGGCGGTGGCGGTCGTCGCGAGTCTCCTGGTCTTCAACCACGCCTTCTACTGGGGGTTCCTCAACTTCCTGCTGGGTTTTGCGAGTTTCGCCGTCTTCGTGGAGGTGTGTCACCGGTGGCTTCCGCTGGTGATTTCCGAGCGATCGCGCCGCGGTCTCTTCTGGCTCTTGCTCGCCAGTTTGCTCGTCTATTGGACTCACGCCTTGTGGTATGCGATTGCCCTTTTCTGGATCGTTCTGGTTTCCCTGCACCGGCTCATCGAGAAGCGCTCGCTCGAGAACCTCGGCGGCCTGTTGCTTGCAGCTGGTGCCCTTGTTCCGTCCTTCTTGCTGGCCTTGACGGGCTTTCTGAGACTCTCGGCCTCCAGCTTTTCGACGCCGCCGGTGTACGCCGAGGCTGTCTGGCTGCGCTGGCAGCCGGCCATGCTGGTCGACGCGTTGCTGGGAGGGCTGAGAGGACCTTTCGAGACGGTGGTGTTCTGGGCCGTGGTCCTCTCGATCGTCTCGCTGGCGGTGGTGAGTCTGAGGAGTGACGGGACGAAGAAGGCCTCGTGGCGGTGGGAGCTCGTCATGCTGGCCGCACTCATGGTGGTGCTCTACGCAACTCTGCCGAGCAAATACACCAACACCATCTTCTTCCATGATCGTTGGCTGCCGATCGGTGCCGTCGCCCTGCTCTTGGCTGTGCGCGCCTCCTGGCTGGTGCATCCATGGATGCCCCGCCTGGCAGCCGTCGTGCTCGCGGTGTTCGTCGCCTTCTCGTCGAGCGCCTGGATCCAAGCCAACACCACCGAGCTGACGGGCCTCAGGGAAGCCCTCGACGAGATTTCGAGCGGAGATTCGTTGCTAGGGCTCGACTACATTCAGGACCGCAGTGCGGTTTACAAGGGCACGCCGTACCTGCAGATGTTCGCCTTTGCGCAGGCGATGCACGGTTCGAAGCTGAATTTCTCGTTTGCCTACTTCGCGCCCAGCCTGGTCGTCTTCCAAAAGCCTCGCGTCACCTGGACGCAAGGGCTCGAATGGCTGCCGGATCAGGTCCGGCGGAGTGACTTCGTGCAGTTCGACTACGTGTTGGCTTCTGGCGGTACGGACGTGCACGAACGGTTCGCCGGAGAGCGTTTGCTGCGCCCAATCACGACGTCGGGCGTTTGGCGGCTGTATCGGGTCGTGCGGGTCGCTCCTGAACAACCTGCGGCCGCCGCTCCCTGAGCGCGGTCGACCGGAGGTCGTTCGCTACCGGAGCCTTGGGGGCCCTAGCGGCGTTCAGTCGGCCGACGGCTCGTCGACGACGATGGCAGGAAGCTCCTTGCCGGCGACCAACTCGTTGAGCTGCGCAACGTCGCCGTTCATGATCGCCTCGAGCTCGCCGAGGAGCTCTGCGAGCTGTGGCTCGAGGTCGGCGAGCCGTTGCCGCGCCCCAGCGGTGGGGCGAAAGTCCGACGCCACGACGTTCGCGTAGACCTCCACGAACTGGTTGTCCAGCATGGGAGGGAAGTTGAGCGGATCCTGATTGGACTTGCTCTTGACCTGAGTGAGTTGTTGCTCGACGCCTTCGAGCTTCTCGATGATGCCTTTGGTCAACTCCTGGGTTTCGTCATCGCTGACCTCGATCTTCTCCAGGCGCTCGTTGACGCCCTTGATCTGCGTCTTCGCGTCCCGAATCTGATTGATGGCGGCGTAGAGGTCCTCGAGATGGCCGGCGATCGTGAGGCCCACCTCTTCCTGCTCCTCGAGCTCGGCCTGGGTTGCGACCACCGTCGGCCACTTCTCGACGCGCAGTGACTGGGTCTGGCTCCAATCGCCGGCGGTCAGTTTGACCGTGTAGTCGCCCGGGGAGACCGCGACACCAGGAGAGAAGCCCCAGTGGATGACTCCTTGCGGAGTCTCGGGTGCCTTGCGCCGCAGATTCCACGAGTGCGTATTGAGCCCTTCTTCCAGCTCGAGCTTGTCGCCACCCAGGAAGGCCGCCAGGAAAGCGGGCGCGCCGGGTGGCACGCCAGGACCGCCTCCGTCTTTGCCGCCCGGCTTCCACTCCGACTTCTTGAGGACCGTTTCACCGTCGAGGAACTCGAGTGTCACCGGCGTTTCGGGCAGTTTGTTGACCAGCACGTGGACCGCGCCAGTACCGAACCCGCCACGGTAGGCGACCCTGGGAGCCAGCAGATGGAGATCGTTCTCCAAGGCGTCCTCGGTGAGGCCGTGCAGGGGAGAGAGGTCTCTGAGGACCCAGAACGAGCGGCCCTGAGTCGCGATCACGAGATCCTTGCGGTGGACGCGAAGATCGGTGACCGGACTGACGGGAAGATTCGACTGCATGGACTGCCAGTGCTCGCCGTCGTCGAAGGACACGTAGAGTCCGAATTCGGTACCCGCGTAGATGAGGCCTTTTCGGTCCGGGTCTTCGCGTACCGCTCTCGTGAAGTTCGTGTCCGGTATCCCGTTCGTGCCGTCGGTCAGGAGCTTCCAGCTCTTGCCGCTGTTGTCGGTGCGGAAGACGTAGGGCTTGAAGTCGTTCTCGCGATAGCGGTAGACGGCGATGAAGACTCGATCGGGATCGTGTGCCGAGTGGTCGATCACGTTGATCGTTCCGCCGGTCGGAAGATCCTTGGGGGTGACCTCCTCCCAGCTCTCACCGTCGTTTCTGGAAACGTGCAGTCTGCCGTCGTCGGTTCCAGCCCAGAGCTCGCCCGGCCGATGGGGAGACTCTTCGAAAGCAAAGATCGTGTTGTACACCTCGACGCCAGTGCTGTCGCGCGTGATCGGTCCGCCTGTGAAGTCCTGCTGCTCGAGATTGTTCGTCGACAGATCGGTGCTGACCACTTCCCAGGAGTGACCCTGGTCGGTCGAGCGGTGGACCACCTGTGACGTGTGGTAGAGCACGTCGGGGTTGTGTGGAGAGAGCCGAATGGGGGCGTTCCACTGGAAGCGGAACTCGAGGTCACGCGGGGCCTGCCCGAGCTGCAGCTGCGGGTAGGCGATGATCTCCCGAGACTGGCCGGTCTTGACGTTCGACCAGTTGATCGAGCCCCCGTAGCAGCCGGCGTAGACGATGTCGGGATCACGAGGGTCGACCGCGATATGGCCGCTCTCACAGCCGCCGACGTCGTACCAGTCCGGAGGCATCCGATTCCAGGCCGCGCGACCGTGACTGGGCACCGAGATTGTGCTGTTGTCCTGCTGCGGGCCGTAGACCCGATAGGGCCACTGGTCATCGACGAAGACTCGATACATCTCGGCTGTCGGCTGGTTCATCTGCCAGCTCCACGACTCGCCGCGGTTCATGCTCACGTTGGCGCCGCCGTCGTTGGCGTTGATCATGATTTGCGGGTCGTTGGGGTTGATCCAGAGATCGTGATTGTCGCCATGCGGGACTCGGATCTGTTGAGGAAAGGTCTTGCCGCCGTCGACCGAGCGATAGAAGCCCGTGTTGAGCGCGTAGACCGTGTTGGCATCTTTGGGATCGGCGTAGATGTGGGTGTAGTACCAGGCGCGTTGGCGCAGCTTGGCGTCGCTGTTGATCTGACGGAAGCTCTCCCCGGCGTCGTCGCTGCGATAGACACCACCTTTGTCGTCGCCGGCTTCGACCAGTGCCCAGACTCGATCGGGATTGGCCGGTGAAACCGTGACGCCGATCTTGCCGACGAGGCCTTCGGGCAAACCGCCTCCCAGTTTGGTCCAGGTGTCGCCGCCGTCGACCGTCTTCCACAGACCGCCCTCTTCGTTCCCCGAGATGAGAGTCCAGGGTTTGCGCTCAGCGTGCCAGGCGGCCGCGTAGATGATCCGCGGATTGGTGGGGTCCATGGCGAGATCGACAAATCCAGTTCTCTCGCTGATGAACAGCACCCGCTCCCAGGTGTCGCCACCGTCGCGACTGCGAAAGACGCCTCGCTCCTCGTTGGGGCCGAAGAGATTGCCCAGCGCTGCCACGTAGACCAGGTCATGGTCTGACGGGTGAACCTCCACCTTCCCGATCTGACCCGCAGCATCCAGACCGATGTGTTTCCAGGTCTTGCCGGCGTCGGTCGATCGATACATGCCGTCGCCGTTGGAGATGTTGCCGCGAGGGCAAGCCGAGCCAGTGCCCACGTAGACGACGTTGGGATCGGAGACCGCCACAGACACGGCGCCGATCGAACCGACGCCGAGGACGCTGCCGTCGGTCACGTTGTTCCAGTTCTGGCCGGCGTCCGTCGTCTTCCACACGCCGCCACCCGAGCTCATCGACGACCTGGAGTTCGAGTCGCTCAACTTCTCGCGCGGAGGACGCTCG
>JANQPS010000966.1 GCA_028285365.1 Thermoanaerobaculia bacterium
AAAGAGAGCTCGGGCGGATCGACCGCCACCTCCACCTGCTGAGGCGCCTCCACGTCGATCGCCACGCCCGGCCCTTCGCTCTCGGCGCCACGACACCACACGATCAAGAGTGCCAGGATCGCAATCACGCCAAAAACGAGCAGCGAACCGCGAAAGGCTCGACCGATGATCGCATCGTCCTGCTGCAGGTCGTCTTCGAGCTCGTCGGTCTCGTGGGTCGCCTTGTGGTCTTCAGCCATCTCTCAGGTCTCTCTTTTGGTCCCGCTGAGTCTCGCTTGGGCTCGCCGGTTCTCGGGAGCCCCCAACGATGAACTCACTGAGGGCCGCAGTGTGGCAGGTCTCACGCAGACCAGTCACGATACGGGTTCAGCTACCCGCGCATCATCCTGCGCTGAGCGCAGGACATTCACGGTGACTACGGCCACCAACCTGAGAAACGCCTGACCCGTTGGGTCAATCAGGCAGTTCGAAGGCGCCGGGCCGGCCCAAATCGTAGATGACGATGGCTTCGGCCGCATGATCGGCAGCCGGATCAGCTGCTCGTGCGCGCGCGATGGCCCGATCTCGAGCATTGTCGTCGACTTTGTATTCGAGGTAGAGCTCACGGTGGTGGTCCGCTCTGGCGCCTTCGTCCTGTTGCCTCAGGATGAGGTCGAGGTTGAAGTGTGCGGTCACGTTCTCCGGATCGAGCTCGAGGGTGCGCTCGAACAAAGAGCGCGCCTCCGAAAGCAGTTCAGATCGCCGCTGCGCCCTGGTCTCGCCGCGCTCCTGTTTGGCGCGCTCGAAGAGCGCCAGTCCCAGCTCATTGAGCAACCGGTAGTCCTGCGTGAAGTCGAGCTCTCGCTTGCGCATCTCCTCGCTCGAAGCGTCGAGGATGCTCCTGAAGTTCAGGATGGCTTCGTCGAGGAAACCGTTCTCCTTGTTCACCAGTCCCGTGAACCACGCCACCGACCATGCATGGGCTGGCGGATCGAAACTCGCGGCGCGCGAGAGAGCGTCGACCGCCAGATCTTCGACCGTGCCCTGCTCCAGATAGACGCGAGCGAGATTGAGCGGCCCGTCCGGGCGGCCAAGCTCCTCGACGCGCAGGAACGCGGCCTCCGCTTGTCTCAGCTCACCTTTGCTCTTGCCACCCTTGCGCAAGAGACCGATGCCGTAGTCGTTCCAGCGCTGCCACTCTGCGATCCCCGAGTCTTGCGGCTCGACCGACTCACCACCTGCAACTGGCAAGACGATCGAATCCGTAGCCATGGTCATGATCGGAAGATCGTTGACGTAGTCGGCGCCGTAGACGTAGCGCATGTACGTCGTATCGAACTTCCGATAACGCAGCGCGACGTCGATGCGCACGGGGCCCTCGAGATCCCTGGGCAGGTCGAGACGGTAGTGGATGACATCAGCTGCACCCGGCGGAATCTGGTGGTTGTAGAGGGCAACGAAGATGTCCTCGGCGTTGCGCCGGTCGATTCGCCGCCCCTCCCGATCGAGCATGTAGACGTTCAGGAAGTGGGACCACGGATCGACCCGGCCGACATCGTCGAGCCCGCCGCTTCGACCGATGATGCGATCACCGCTCGAGACCGTCACGTCGAGCCACAGCTGGTTGGAGTCCGCCGTGCCTTGAGTGAGCTCGTGACCCATCTTGAGGGTACGGATGACTGCTTCCAGAACGTAAGAGCTACCCGGCTCGAGCTGCGGCAGCTCCGGGCGGAGCGGAGCAATCAGCTCGCCGTCCAGTCCAGTTCCCTTCTTGAGCCCGAAGAGATCGACTCGAACCACACCTTCGTTGAAGGCTTCGTGAGCCTCGTTCACCCAATCGGGTAGACCGAGCAGATGGGGAATCGCCGTGTTGGCCGAAGGGAACATGTGATCGTGAACCGCAAGACCCTCGACACCGTCGAGAGGTCGCGCACCGAAGTCGTCCGAGGCCTTCGCCGGCATGTGGCACTCGTTGCAGTTGTGCTCCGCACGTTCCGGGTAGTAGAAGCTCGAGACTCCGTGCCCCGAGACGCCGCTCAGATGGTAGGAGTCGTAGTGGTTCTGCCCCCTGAGAAACTTGTAGTTGTTGAGCTCCTTGGGAAGGTGCACCTTGTGACAGGAGCCACAAAACTCCGGTTCTCGGTGGAAGTCCTTCAAGAACGTCCGCTTGTGCAGCTCTGGTTTCGACTTGATCAGCTGATCACCGAGCCATCTGAATCCCGGCGACTCGGCAAATGCAAACGGGTAGTGCAGCGGCTCGTCGATGGTGTAGTCGGCGTTGCCGCGAGGAGAGTTGATGTTGGTGATCGTGTGGCAGACCGTACAGGTGATGCCTGCCTGACCCGTCGGTGAGTTCTCGAAGTCGAAGTCCGGGTCGTCGAACTGACCACTGAAGAACGGCACGGGGTCGTGGCATCCGGCACAGAACCGAGAGGCCTGGACGTTGCCGTCTCGTTCTTCGGCCATGGCTCTCGTCTCACCCACCGAGAACGCATACGGCGGATTGTTGAAGGAGCTGAAACGGTGGACACTGACCGACCAGGTCTCGTGGACGTCCTCGTGACATCGCTGGCAGTACATGTCGTTCTGGAGGACATCGGCGGGAATGAAGTTGCCCGTCTGAGTCCGCGCGAGCGACGGAAAGAAATACTGCTCTCCCGAGTCTGGCCCGACTTGATTCCATCCCCGGGGGTCCTGAGCCTGAAGCACCAGGAACGCGACGAGCACGACACCCGAAACCGCGGCCCAGCGACGACCGATCGCCCAGTTGATGCGCGGGCCAGCCAGCCGGTGGAGGACAAAGAGCCACGCCGCGAGCAACGGTGTGATCACGTGAGCCCACCAGGCCACGGAGCGCGTGAAGGGATCTTTGACGACGATGATCCCGTCGAGACGGGTCAAGACCACTCCGCTCGCCAGGAGCACGAGGGCACAGACCCATAGGGCATAGCCAACCTTGACCGCTCGCCGATTTGGTCGGTTGTACGTGTTGCGGATGTGGGCGATCCCGAACACGATCACCGGCACGACGATCAAGACCCCGAGCGCCAGGTGGCCGAGGAACATGATCAGGTAGAACCAGTTCTGGTAGGTCTCGCCGGTGACCGACTCGAGTACCCGGACACCGAGCAGATAGACGGCGTTCAGCGCGAGCAGGGCAAACAACGCAAAAACCACGGTCAGGACCGGTCGCAGCCGGTTTCCCACGGCCTTGCGAAACTTGCGACGCGGGCGATCGCCGGAGGATTGCGGCGTTGGGGTGTCGGTACTGGTCATCTCAGGTCGACTTCGCCAAAGGCCCAGGCAGGCTCAATGTGTGTCGTTCGAAGATCCACGAATCTCTGGATCTCACGATCCGACCAGCATAGCCGGCAGCTTCCCGTTCAACCACCCGTGTTTTGCCGACGTTTCGCACGACGCTGTTGTAGCCTGTCGTCGCTCGTCCCGGCCGGGATGGCGCTCAGGAGACTGCGCTAGTGCATGGCACTGGAGACGCTGCTGGAGACGCCGCAGAAACATGAACACCAGAGAACGGCCGGGCACCTGTCGCTCGTGACGCGCAACGCGAATCCCCGGCCCAACTCTCCCTCCCTCATGTCGAGTCCGAGACGTCCCCAGACCACCGATCCCGATCAGGTCGTACTCGCCGAGAAGAAGGTTCGAGCTCGGCCGCCGCGGATGTTCCGTGTGGTCATCCACAACGACGACTACACGACCATGGAGTTCGTGGTGTTCGTGCTCCAGAGCATCTTCTCCAAGACTGAGACCGAGGCGGTCCGGCTGATGCTCGCGGTGCACAACGATGGTAGCGCCGTCGCCGGTGTCTACCCCCGCTCGATCGCCGAGACCAAGGTCGCCGAGTCGCAAGCCGCGGCCGAACAGCACGGAATGCCGCTGCTCGTCACGTCCGAGCCTGAGAGCGACGACGATCCAGCCGAGTAGCGGCTACGGTCACGAACCAGCTCTCATGAGCTCGTTTCGTAGCCCGGGACTATTTGAGGCGGACTATTTGAGGCCTTTCTCCGCCAGCCAGTCCGGGTTGAGCTTCGACAGGTACCGCTCTCCGGAATCCGGGAACAGAGTGACGATCAGCGAATCGTCGCCCGCATCCTGAGCGACTCGCCGAGCTCCCACGGCAGCCGCACCGCCCGAGGAGCCCGTGAAGATGCCTTCGAGGCTCGCCACCTCGAAGACCGCATCGTAGGCGTCTTTGTCGGACACCGTGATCACCTCGTCAATCGAATCCCACCAGACGGTCGTCGGCATGAAATCCTCGCCGATCCCGTCGGTGAGGTACGAGTGAATCTGCTCCTCCGGAGGAAGCTCTCCGTGCTCGCGATAGTGCGCGTACACGCTGCCCTCGGGATCGACGCCCACGACCTTGATGTCGGGGTTCTGCTCCTTGAGGTACCTCGCGACTCCGCTGACGGTCCCACCGGTCCCCATGCCGGCAACCCAATGAGTGATTCTGCCGTCCGTCTGACGCCAGATCTCAGGGCCGGTGGTCCGGTAGTGGGCCGTCGGATTTGCCTGGTTGTAGTACTGGTAGGGGAGAAAGGCGCCTACTTCGTCGCGAATACGCTCGGCGACCTTGTAGTAGCTACGTGGATCGTCCGCGGCAACCGAGGTCGGACAGGTGATGACCTTGGCTCCGTAGGCCTCGAGTAGAGCCACCTTCTCCTTCGGGATCTTGTCCGCTGCAGTGCAGATCAGCTTGTAGCCCCGAAGTGCGGCCACGATCGCAAGTCCGAGGCCGGTGTTTCCAGACGTCGGCTCGACGATGGTGCCGCCCGGTTCGAGCAGCCCTTGCTGCTCGGCCTCTTCGATCATGGCTATGCCGATGCGGTCCTTGACACTCGATCCAGGATTGAAGCTCTCGACCTTGACAGCCACTGTGCCTCTGGGCACGTAGCGGCTCATGCGCACGAGCGGTGTGTTGCCCAGTGTCTCGAGCAGGTTCTCGTAGATTTCCATTGTCTTCAAAGCCTCGTTTGGGACCTCGAGCGGTGCGAGCGTGGGGCCCCGATCGGTCGTCTTGGGGTGG
>JANQPS010000976.1 GCA_028285365.1 Thermoanaerobaculia bacterium
CTCGTCGTTGACTCCTACCAACCTTCCACACGAGGCGCATACGACGGAACCGCTCGTCTGACGCTTGAAGACCATCGGCGCCGACTCTATACAGAACCGTCGGCCCTGTCGCCGCCAGGGTGACGGCTTTGCAACACCGGGCCACGCGGCCCGGCGCGCCGAGTACCACTCGAGTCGTTGACAATGTCAGCCCGTCGCTTGAACCGTGGCGTCGCCTGTGGAAGCCTCTTGTGTCGAGGCGCTGGAGCCGGGCTCCGAGCGCGCCGACTGGGGGAGACCACGGCTGGAACCGACGGCTACGTGCCGGCCGGCCCTATGCCGTCATTCCAGGAAGAACGCGACGACGACCCGCGAACTGCACGACGCAGCTCCGCGGGCTGCGAGCCGTACATCAGGCCATGACACAGCTCACGAAGACCGTTCCCGGCAGCCAGACCGGGCTCCGAGCGCTGCGAACGCGGGGCAAGCTCCGGGCTGCCGCGGTGATCGCTCTTGCCGCGCTCAGCGTCAGCGTGCTCGCTGGCTGTTCAGCGATGACCGGCCAAGCGGAGACACCCATACTGGAAGCGCCACTACCCGAGTCGTACTCTGGAGCGCTCGCGCAAGCTGCTGATTCGCCGAGCGGCGATGACGGCTGGTGGAGAGATCTCGGCGTCGACGAGCTGGACGAGGTCGTCGAGCGAGTGAGGGTCAACAATCCGACCCTCCGTGCCGCCTCGGCAAGCGTCCGGGCCGCAGAAGCGTTGGCTCGAACGGCTGGCGCGCAGCTGGCCCCACAGGTGGGCCTCGGACTGTCCACGTCGCGTCGCAAACAGAACTTCATCGGTTTCCCGATCCCCGGCAGCGAAGACCGTGTGCTCTCGACCACGGCCACCAACAGCGGACTATCGGTGAACGTGAGCTGGGAAGCCGATCTTTGGGGACGCATTCGCGCGGGCCAGCTCGCAGCCCTCTCCGACGTGGAAGCGAGCCGCAACGATCTCGAGGCATTGCACCTCTCTCTGATCGGCCAAACGGTCAAGACGTGGATCTCGCTGCGTGAGCTGGAGCTCCAGACCGCACTCTCCGACAGGACGCTCGAGAGCCGGCGCGAGACGGCTCAAAGAGTCGATGCGCGGTATCGCAGAGGCACCGCTTCGGCGCTCGACGTGCGGCTGGCTCGGGCTCAGATCGGTGCCGTAGAGGCCCAGCTCGCCGCTCAAGAGGCGCGTCTCGATCTCGCGGACCGACAGCTGCGAGTTCTAGCCGGTGAGTATCCGCGCACAGCCGATCGGAGCCAGCTCGTCATCGAAGACGGCCTTCCCGACCTCCCGGCGCTTCCTGATTCCGGAACACCGGCAGAGCTGCTGCGCCGGCGCCCGGACCTTCGAGCGGCCGAGAGTCGAGCGCTCGCTGCGTCGGCTCGACTCCGTGAAGCGCGACGAGCGCTCTATCCGAGCTTCACTCTTTCAGGAACGAGCGGGACCGCGACCAGCGATCTCGAAGATCTGCTCGACGGAGACTTCTCGGTCTGGAGTCTCGCGGCGAACCTCCTGCAGCCACTGTTTCAGGGAGGGAGATTGCGAGCAGGCGTCAGCTTCGCGGAAGCCGGGCTCGAAGCCGAGGAGGCAAGGTGGCTGGAACTCACCCTGGCCGCATTCCTCGAGGTCGAATCGACCCTCACACTCGAGCGGCGCCTCGACGAACAGGTAGGGGCTCTGATGGACAGTGCTACGGAGAGTCAGGCCGCAGAGCGACTCGCGCTCAGCCGCTACCAGCGCGGTTTGAGTGACTACCTCACTGTCCTGGAGTCTCAGCGGGCGGCCTTTCAGGCGTCCTCACAACTCCTGACCGCTCAGCGCCAACGCCTCGAGGCACGTGTCGATCTCATCCTCGCACTCGGTGGCGGACCCGAGCCACCACTGACCAGCACACCTCCCCACACCGCGTCGACGAGCTCGCCCTGACGAGACCGCCGACCAGCCAAGCCAACCTTCACGCCTACGACTCTGAACGGGCACCGCCTGACCAAGGACCACCTCGCATGAAAAAGGCCCTCGTTGCCTTCGGGATTCTTCTCGTCGGCGCCCTCGTTACCGTCATCGTCGTGCGCTCGAGACCTCAGGTCGAGCCGGTGGTGCGCGAGGATCCGCCCCGCTACATCAGAGCCACCATCGCCGCGGCGGAAGACCGCCAGGTCGTCGTCCGGTCACAAGGCACGATTCGACCCGTGACGGAGGCCACCCTGGTCGCCGAAGTTCCCGGCACCATCACCTGGGTATCGCCGGT
>JANQPS010000991.1 GCA_028285365.1 Thermoanaerobaculia bacterium
GAAGAGACCAAGGAGACAACCACCGCCATCGCCGAGTAGAACAACATCAAGAGGCAGACGCGCAACGATCTCGCGTACACCACCTCACGGGGCGTGACCTCGAGCAGCGTCTCGTTGGACATCGCGACTTCTATCGGGCCCATATCAATGAGATCTCCTTTCATGTCGGCATCTCTGTCTCCGACCTATTCACGGCCGGCAACAGCAACCTCTCCATGCGCTACGACGCGGTCCGAGGCGCTGCATCAATGATCTGGCGGCAGGCGCTCTACCGCGGTCACGATGCCGCCCCCGACCAGCTCGAGCACCTAACGGACACGCTCCTGACTGCGCCCGAGACTGCCATAGCGGCGGCAGACATGATGCGGAGCTAGGTCACCAATCCTCCGTTCCCCGCCCGCCCTGCGCGCGGCATCCGATCTGGCTAAGTACCGATCCCGCCCTCCACATGCGCGGGGCCCACCCCCCTCTATCCCCTCCCACCATCGGGGGTCGGGGGGTTCTGCCTCGATCCGAGCCGCTGATTGTGGTCCGCCGCTCGCCTCCGTCAAGGTCGTTCGTCCTCGCTTCGCTCCGGGCGCTCCACCCTGACCTCGGCTCGTCGGACGGACCGAACAGCTGCGGCCAGACACCGAGGCCGACGTCTGTCCAAGCACCCGACAGGCCCGGCTGAGATGCATTGAGAGTCCGCTCGTGGCACGCCGTTCTAACGGCGTGCCAGCCAGGAGGAGCAACAGGCTATGAAGCGACTGGTCGCATATCTTCGAGTCAGCACGGACGGTCAGGTCGAGCACGGGTTTGGCCTGGACATCCAACGCCAATCCATCGAGAAATGGGCCAGCCGAGAAGGCCACAGAATCGCCGTATGGGCCGCCGACGAGGGCGTCAGCGGCTCCAATGGGTTCGAGACCAGAGAAGGGCTCTACAACGCCCTAGAGGCCGTCTCAGCGGGTCTGGTGGACGGTCTGGTCGTCTACAGCTTGGACCGTCTCGCACGGAAGCTCACCGCCCAGGAAGCAGCGTTGGCGAAGGTGTGGGACTGTGGCGGTCTCGTGTACTCGGTCGAGCAGCACGGGCTCATCCCCGAGGACGACCCCGACGACCCGATGCGCACCGCAATCCGCCAGATGCGTGGCGTCTTCGCTCAGCTCGAACGGTCGATGATCACCAAACGGCTACGTGACGGGAAGCGTGTGAAGGCTGAGGCCGGCGGCCACCTCGGGGGGACCGCCCCCTTCGGCTACGACGTCACCGACGAAGGCGCCCTGGTCGAGAACGCCACCGAACAGGAAACGCTGCGCAGGGCTCGTCTGTTGCGCTCAGAGGGCCACTCGCTGCGTGCTGTGTGTCGTCTGCTCGATGGTGAGGGCCGGCCACCCAAGGGTGGCGGCTGGTGGCACCACAGCCGCCTCAGCAGTGCGCTCAGGCGTCCTGCTGGAGCAGCTGATCGAGTGTCTCGTTGAGCTTCTCGGTGGTCGTCGGGATGGGAAACGGCTTGGATCGCCGGACATGCTCGACGACGTATCGCTCGACATCCCCCCCCAAGCTCCTGCCGTAGAGCTGACGACCGCGGAGCCTTGCCGTTGCAGTCAGGGCCTCGTCAAGGTCAAGAAACTGGACATAGGCGAGCGGTTGCCGGCCGTCACTGTCCCGGCGGTAGCAGGCCACGAGGCGATCCGCCTGCCACCGTGCCAAGCTTCTCGAGACGGTGCCCGGGGCAGACGACAACTCATTGGCGAGGCCACTGGTGGAGCTCACTGGCAGAAAGCCGAGCTGCTCTGGCTTCTCAAGTAGCGCCACCATCCCCGTGAAGAGCTGGCGACTCTCCCGCCTCCTCATCGACGGCTCCGATGCCTCCACGTACGCACAACGGACCGCGCGATGGAGACGAGGCGGGAGCAACTCGACCCAGTGCCAGGAGTCGGGCACCCAACTTCTCGCCTTACGCCGACTGCGCTCAAGGTGCGCGATCGCCTCTTGCTCGGGCTGCTTTTGCATCCTCCAACGCTCCCACACTTGGCGGGAAGTGCAAAGACACTCGCGCCAAGCTCGGGGGCGCCGAAGATTTTTTTCTGGCCCGGAATTCCGGGGATCCTGCCCTGTCTGCTGCGCGTTTGGTGCCATTTTCGCGGGACACATCCTCCGTACATCAAGAGAGAGGGGGACGCGAACGAGTTCGAAGAGCGATAGCGATTCGAACGAGTGAGCAGGGGGTGCCGGGACAGCGAGCCCGACAGCGAGCGATTCAGGGCCGCCGGACGCCGAGAAGGCTCCGGACGGCCCACTGATCGCGATCTCTCCAAAGGAATGCCCTGTCCCGGCACAACAGCGATCGCGACCGTGAACGCGTGTTGGCCTGGACAGGGAGGCCGATGGGCCGAGCGGTTCATGGCCGCCGGACGCCGAGAAGGCTCCGGACGGCCCACTGATCGCGATCACGATCGCGGACGGCTCAATGGACAGGTCTGCCCCGATCGAGGTCAAGCTCCTTGCCCGTCGCCGCTCTGTCCGAGCCGACACTCCCGACCATCGAGCGGTATTTGGCTGCCGATACGCGGCGTTCGAGATCAAGTCGGAGCAGAACAACCGAGGTGACTACCTGGTGTGGCGGTCCCGCCACTCTTAGCGGACGCCCTTGGCCTGTGCTGGCGGGCTTACGGGGCCGAAGGCCGGCCCTGCGACCCGCACAGGAGTATGACGTGAACCGCCCCTGTTGAGGCCATCCAAGTACCCCTGGATAGAAGCCGTATTCCGTCACGGCCTTGCAGTTAGTCGCCCGAGTCACCGAGCAACCTCGCGTACAGCATGAACTCGCGTGTCTCGGCGCGGGCAGCCATGGACTCCTTGGACTGCGGCAATTCGACTAGCTCGCCTCGAATCGGTTGGATGCCCAGGCTCGATGGCACTTCATCGATGGCAAGTGCCAGGAGCGGCGTGAGACGGAACACGCCCGCGCCTGCAACCTCGAACAGCCGACGGGGCGACATTGCATCGTCAGCAACGACGCGCCACGCCAGACGGCCCCGTGTCGTGTCCTCGATCAGGTCGCTGGAGGTCTCGGCCCGTGTCCCGTACTCACTCGCGGCATCGCCGTCGGGCTGATACAGGTAGCGGTAGTCCGCCTGGGCCACCTCACATACCCCGAAGGCCGTGACGCCAGTCACGGAGCAGAAGTTGACCGCCGATCGAGCAGTCGTGACCCCCTGCAAGATGATCGCGAGTGCCGCCGCCAACACCGAGGCCTGGCTGAGCGTGCGCAGCCAACCATCATGGATGTTGACACGGAGAATGAGGATGAAGAAGAACGGCGAGGCGACTGCGAAGCCGATGCGGTTGCGGAACATCAGCGATGCGACTCGCCAGCGGCTCACCTCAGCCCCTCTGCGCACTCCGCACACGCATGTCGCTCATCCACCATCGCCCAGCCTAGGGCGACGGCACCGCCCGACTGTCGACCGACACCAGCACTAGCCTGCCGACGTGGAGGGAGTGTCCAGCTCGAGAGCCGCCGTTAGCTTGTACGCCCCGAGGCGGCTCGCCAGCTTCCTCATGCTCATCGGGCTGGTGCTCACCGCCTTCGCCTACGCCTCCGTGTTCGGATTGACCCCCGACCTTGAAGGACAGCGCGCAATCGGGGCTCGGAACGCAGCCTTGGCCTTCGGCCCGCTCTGCACTGCCCTCGCAGTACACCTAACCGTCCGACCTTACTTGCGCATCCTCGACGGCTACGTCTGGGAGCGGAGCCTCGTCCTTCGATGGTCGAAGTTCGAGACGATTCGAAACACCCGAGTGTCAGTCCTTAGCCCGCGGCGCTATCAGTTTCGATCAACCAGCCACGACCAGAAGCGGGTCGGAACCGCCCGAACTGAGGAAGCGGCACGCAACGTCGAACGGCTGTGGATACCACCCGACCGACCCCTGGATCACGAGTAGTCGCGCGGAATCCGCATTCCGTCACGGGGCTGAACCCGGAACGGCGCCCGTCGTCGCACGACCCCGATAGCAGTACAAGAGGCGTGGGACACCCGTCGTCGCAGTTCCGTGGCCAGATGCTGTGTCCAGCGCGCGACGAAACTCTGGATAGAGATCGCACTTCTACTCGTCCGCTACGGAGTCTCGCAGGATCCTGGTTGCGGCCATCGTCGGGTTGGCAGACGGCTGCTCCACCGCCCCTCGCCTCAAGTACCCCGATGGCTGGAACGAGAACACCGTCGATGTCGCAGCTAGCAGAACTGCGTCTTTAACAGAATCACTCTCACTACCGTTGTAGAAAGCGAGAAATACTGTAAGGGCATCCGCCCTATGTTTGCTAACAACGTAGTTGTGCTGACTAACCGAATAGTTCCGAGCTGACCACGCGGCAACGCCAAGCAGGAGCGCGAGGACGATGCTTCGTCGAGCAAAATGAGAGAAGGCGTCTCCCCCTGACAAGCCCTCAGGTGGCGCGTGCTTAACATATACAATTGAGACATAGACTGGAACAGCAGCCGCGAAGACGATCGCCGCACCCAACCACGAGAGAGAAGACTTCCTGTACAACTTTGAGCGCTCCTCAAAGACCTCTGCTTCACGAGTGACCGCCGTGCGTGCAGCCGCCTGCTGGGAGGCTGCGGCCGCCGCCTCCGCAGCCGCTTGGATACTGCTTAGTTGCTGCTCCTTTTCCTTGATTCTCTGGCCGACGCTCTCAAGCTGTTCGTGAATGGTATGAGAGACCTGGTACCCGTCCTTCGCCTGTGCACGGGCCGAGAAGAACATCATTACGTTGACCAGCGCCAAGATGAGCTTCTCTTGAGCCGATTCAAAGGATCGGGCCCTGTTTTCCCAGTCACTGGATGGACTGCCGCCGCTAGTCTCGACGCTGAAGTCTTGGACCTGTCGGAGATAACGATCGAGCTCCTGAGCTGCTTGAAGGGTATGTGCAAGAAGGATCTTCGGGAGAAGGTTCAGATCACCATCAAGGACAAGGGCTGCGTAGTCCTTCAACTCAATCACGGACGAACGCAGTCGGTCGAAGTTCAGATCCCCGAGGGACGCGGCCCGAACGACATCTTGCTCGACATCCAGGCGGGCAAAGTTCCCGAGTAGCTCCTGTAGCTCAACTACCTGCGCCACTGCCAAGCCTCCGCTGCAGACGAGATGTCACCCCACGGATTCTCGCGCCCACGACTGACAGCCACATGGACGGTCTCTCGCCGCCAACCTGGCTCGGTGAGACCGCCGCGCACTCAGGATGGCGTTATGTCACGGGCCGTGATTACATGCCAGCACGTTCTGTCCAGGCACAACACTCTGAGTCGGCCTGTGCCGTCACGGAGTGACGGGAGAGCGAAACGATAGGCGAAGGTTCGAGCAGCAGCTGAGATCACTGTCGGAGCAAGGCCGAGCAGGAGGCATGACGGCCCGTCGGCGCCGCAAGGCGCAGCCTCCAGGTAGGCCGCTGAGATGGATGGTCACCCAGGGCCCTTCGGGGCCTGGACAGAACCCCGCCTACAGGCCGCCTCACCGTCACCAGAAACCTGTGACCTGCGAAAACACGCGAATGAACCGCCCTGGGTCCGGTGGAGGCTCAGTGGTTTGGTTTTCCAGCCCCGGCTGGGGTGGTCTTGTGGTCAGCGTAGAACGCTGATTCGAACTCTGCGGGCGGCACGTCGTCGCAGTGGCCGTGGAGGCGGTGCTCGTTGAACCAGTGGACCCAGGCGAGGGTCTCGAGTTCGAGTTGGTCGATGTCGTCCCACACGCCCGGCGCGTCGGGGCCGCGGACGCACTCGGTCTTGTAGAGGCCGTTGGTGGTCTCGGCCAGCGCGTTATCGAACGAGTCGGCGACGGTGCCGATCGAGGGGCGGGCGCCGATCTCGTCGAGACGTTCGGTGAACCGCACGCTTGTGAACTGGCTGCCGGCGTCGGCGTGGGCCACGAGCCCGACGAAGCGGGAAGCGCCTCGGGAGCGGCGTGCCATTTCCAACGCGTCGAGGACCATGTCGGTGCGCATGTGTGTCGCGACGCGCCATCCGACGATGCGCCGGGAGAACGCGTCGACGATGAAACACACATAGGCCATCCCTGACCGCGTGGGCACGTAGGTGAGGTCGGTGACCCACAACCGGTTCGGCGCGTCCGCTGTGAAGTCCCGGTTCACGAGGTCCGGGGCGCGCACCGCGTCAGGATCGCCGATCGTGGTGATGACCTTGCGGCGCCGGCGGCTGATCCCTTCGATCCCCATGGCCCGCATCAGCCGGGCGACCTGGTCCCGGCCGATCTCATGGCCCGCCCGCCGTGCGGCCTTCCAGAGCTTGTGCGCGCCGTAGACCTTACGGTTCGTGACCCACAACGCCATCAGGACCTGGACCATCACCGCGTCGCGGACCGCCCGCGCCGACGGTGCGAGCTGGCGGGCCTTGGCCGCGTAGTACGTGCTCGGAGCCACCTGCAAGATCTTGCACATGGGCTCGACTCCGAACTCGTCACGATGGTCGTCGACGAAGGCGACGATCACTTCGATGGGCGGTCGAGCTCCGCCTGGGCGAAATACGCCGACGCCTTGCGCAACACATCATTGGCCCGTTCCAGCTCACGGTTGCGCTGGGTCAGCTCCTTGTTCGCCGCCTCGAGCTCACGGACCCGCTTCGCGTCCGACCCCGCCACGCCCTCGACCGCGTCGGCCTCACGAACCCACGTCCGCACCGACTCCAGCCCATAGCCGAGCTGACGAGCGATGCGCTGCACCGTCCCACGATCGGTCCCGAGCTCACGGCGCAACTGGCGAACCAACCGCACCGCCTCGGCCTTCTCTGCATCGGAGTACCGACGCGTCGTCGGCTTCCCAGGTGATGTTTCCTTCGGCATGACTCCATCCTCGTTTCCAAGACATGGAGCCTCCAACCA
>JANQPS010001068.1 GCA_028285365.1 Thermoanaerobaculia bacterium
GTCTCCGTCTACGACGGTGTCGAGCTCGGAACGGACGTGATCGTGCACTCCGGGACTGTCATCGGCTCCGACGGTTTCGGCTTCGCGCAAGATGGCAGCCGTCCCGTCAAGATCCCGCAGGTCGGGGGCGTCCAAATCAGCGATCGGGTCGAGATCGGAGCCAACTGCGCCATTGATAGAGCAACCATGGAGACGACCCGAATTGGCTCGGACACCAAGCTGGACAACCTCGTCCAGGTGGGGCACAACACTCGGGTGGGAAGTGGCACGATTCTCTGTGGTCAGGTCGGGATCTCGGGTAGCGCCGAGATCGGCGACAACGTCGTCTTTGCGGGTCAGTCAGGGGCTGCCGGGCACTTACGAGTCGGCGATCGGGTGCAGGTTGCCGCCAAAGCGGCGGTCCTGAAAGCCGTGGACGATGGGCAAGCCGTCGGTGGAACCCCGGCGATTCCTCTTGGCCAGTGGCGCCGCTCGAGTGCTGTGTTTGGCAGACTCGACGAATTGCGGCATAGAGTACGGCGACTGGAGCGACAGATCCAAGATCTCGAGAGAGAGCATGAGACTGCGGACGGCGCAACGCCGGACCGAGAGGAAGGCTGAGCCGTGAGCGAAGACAAGGGGCCGATCAGCGACGGCCCCCCATATGACCATCGCTGGATTCGGGAGGTTCTCCCGCATCGTCATCCGTTCCTGTTCGTGGACAAGGTCCTCGAGATCGATCCCGGTCAGCGCATCGTGGCGCTCAAGAACGTCACTGCGGACGAACCGTTCTTTCCAGGGCATTTTCCGCAGCAGCCGATCATGCCGGGGGTGCTGGTCGTCGAAGCCCTGGCTCAGACGGCGGGAATTCTTGCGGTTCACGACCGACCGGAGCTGCGCGGCGAGATCATCTACTTCGTCGGCATTGAGAAGGCCCGATTCAGGCGGCCAATCGTGCCGGGAGACTCGGTTCGTCTGGAAGTCGAGGTCCTTCGGTGGCGAAGCTTCCACGCTCGCTTTTCCTGCACGGCAAGAGTCGAAGGGGAGGTCTGCGTCGAGGCTATCTGCAGCTCGATGCTCAAGACCTGAGACCGGGATGAAGACCAGACCTCCGCTACGCTGGAACTCGCGCGCCCGTGCGCTCGCGCCGCCTGTCCCAGCGGTCCCTCCTCCAAGCCCGCACGCCACGCTCGCCTCTTCGAGCGTGGGACGTTCATCACGGGCACGATGGCCAAGCCTGAGGCGATAGTGAACGCGACATCGAACCAAGAATCGACCCAAGAATCGAATTTCGCGACGATTCACGAAACCGCGGTCGTCGACCCGACCGCCAAGCTCGGTGAAGGCGTCTCACTCGGTCCGTTTGCCGTTGTCGGCGCCGATGTCGAGCTGGGGGACGGGTGCCAGCTGGGAGCCCATGCAGTGGTTCAGGGTCCAGCGCGTCTTGGAAAGGAGAATCGCGTCTACCCACACGCGTGTATCGGCCAGGATCCTCAGGATCTCAAGTACGAAGACGAACCGACCTGGGTCGAGATCGGCGATCGCAATCTCTTCCGCGAGTTCTGCACGGTTCATCGTGGCACAAAAGGCGGCGGTGAGCGGACGACCATCGGTAGCGACAATCTCTTCAACTGCTATTCGCACGTAGCTCACGACTGCCACGTGGGCTCGAATACGGTCTTCTCGAACTGCGGCACCCTGGCAGGGCACGTCGAGGTCGGAGATTGGGCACGAGTCGGGGCCTTCTCGGCAGTTCACCAGTTCTGTCGTGTAGGTGAGCATTCCTACATTGGCGGCTACTCGGTCATCACCATGGACGTTCTGCCGTTCTCGCTCGTGGTCGGCGAGAAGCCTCGGTGTCTGGGGCTCAACAAGGTAGGGCTCGAGCGACGTGGCTTCGAGAAGGACGAGATTCGCCAACTCGAGCTCGCGTTTCGGGTGCTGCTGCGCTCGCGCATGAACACGACCCAGGCGATCACGAAGCTCGAAAGTGATGGCATCGAGACCGATCTCGTGCAGAGAGTCGTGGACTTCATTCGCTCCAGTCAGCGTGGAGTCATCAAGACAGAGCGTGGCGGCCGACGGGGAAGCTGAGAACTCGTGGTGGACGTGTTGAGGTCCGCAAATCGAGTACCAGTGACAAGGCTCTCGGGCGCGAGGAGGAGCTTCTAGTGTCGAGCGCGATCAGGGCAGCCGTCATTGGGACGGGGGCGATGGGGAGACACCACGTTCGGATCCTGAGCGAGCTGGCGGATGCCGAGCTCGTGGGAGTGCACGACGAAGACTCCGAACGTCTTGCGGCGATCTGTGAGCAGCACGGAGCACGAGGATTCGACGATGTCGATGCGCTGCTCGACAAGGCCGACGCCGTCGTGCTCGCTGTCCCGACGTCGGCGCATCTCGAGTTGGGTCGACGCGCCTTCGAAGCTGGCTGCCACGTCCTGGTCGAGAAACCCATCGCTCTCGACGCGCGGCAGGCTCGAGAACTGATCGAGGCGGCCGGGGATCACGTGCTACACGTTGGTCACGTCGAGTTTCACAACCCGGCTGTTCAGAGCGTGCTCGAGGTCGACAATCGGCCGCGTTTCGTCGAAGTTCAGCGGCTGTCGGTCTTCAGCCCTCGGAGTCTCGACATCGACGTGGTTCAGGATCTCATGATTCATGATCTGCAAATCGTCCATGCCCTCGACCCGAGTCCGGTCCGCGAGGTCAGGGCAGTTGGCGTGCAGGTGTTGAGCGATCGGATCGATCTGGCCGATGCTCGGCTGGAGCTCGAATCAGGCTGTGTGGTCAAGCTCACCGCCTCGCGCGTTTCTGATCAGAAGGTGAGGACACTCAGAATCTTCGCCGACGACTACTACTCTCTCGACTACGCGGCTCAGACAGTCAAGGGCTTCCGGCTGGAGAGGTCGAGCAGCAGCGGCGGGCATCCGCAGATTCTCCCACTGAACCTCGACGTGAGGACGGGTGAGCCACTGCTTGGCGAGTTGAATGCGTTCTTGGCTGCCTGTGCTGGGCGCCCGGCGGTGGCGGCCTCCGGAGAAGACGGTCTGCGAGCGTTGGAGAGCGCTCGCGCAGTCGCCGAAGCGGCGGCAGACTAGTCCCGCACCCGCGGCAGAATCCCTGACAGACAGATCTCACGTGCAACAGAAGTGAAGGCAAGGTAGAGCCATGAGTGAAGCGTTCGCATTTGGCGTCTTGGGTGGTACGGGGCTGTACGACATGCCTGGACTCGAGGTGATCGAGGAGAGGCAGATACCCACACCCTTTGGGGATCCGTCAGACGCTTTTGTCCTGGGGGAATTCGAGGGCAGGCGAGTCGCTTTTCTCGCCCGTCACGGTCGGGGGCACCGCTTGCTTCCCAGTGAGCTCAACTTCCGCGCGAACATCTGGGCCTTCAAGTCGCTCGGTGTCGAGCGACTGATCTCGCTCAGTGCCGTGGGCTCGATGAAGGTCGAGTACGAGCCGCTGCACATTGTCGTCCCGGATCAGTTCATCGACCGAACCCGGCATCGACCGGACACCTTCTTTGGTGAGGGTCTGGTCGGGCACGTGGCATTCGGAGATCCGTTGTGCTCGAGCCTTGCGGCCGCCTTCGTCGAGGCCGGGAGAAGAGTCGGCGCAACTCTTCACGAGGGCGGGACCTACCTGTGCATGGAGGGCCCACAGTTCTCGACGCGAGCGGAGTCGCACTTGTACCGGAGCTGGGGCGTGGATGTCATCGGCATGACCAATCTCCAGGAGGCGAAGCTGGCTCGCGAGGCGGAGATCTGCTACGCGACCCTGGCTCTCGTCACGGACTACGACTGCTGGCACGAGGAGGCCGACGACGTCACCGTCGATGGTGTGGTCGAGGTGCTGGCGCGCAACGCAGAGACGGCTCGGTCCGTCGTCGCCGAGACTCTCAAGATCCTCCCGCCAGAGCCCGAGACCGACTGTGGCTGCGGCGTGGCGTTGACCTATGCCTTGATGACAGAGAAGAGCCTGGTACCGCAAGAGACTCTCGAGAAGCTGGCGCCCATCCTCAGGCGCGTCTGGCCAGAAGACACCTGATGACCGCATCTCGCCAAACGACACCGCGGGTCCTGCTGACCAATGATGACGGCTACAGGGCTGAGGGCATACGGTGTCTGTACGAGGCCCTCAGCGAGTGGGCGCGTGTGATGGTCGTAGCACCGGATAGGGAGCGCAGCGGCTGCGGGCATGCGATCACCCTCGGCAACCCGTTGAGGCTGCGCGACGTCAACCCTCCAGTGGGTGACGGTGACTGGTTCATCCTCGACGGGACGCCAACGGATTGCGTGAACCTCGGGGTCCACCACCTGCTCAAGAGCGAACCCCCGGCCATTGTCGTATCGGGCATCAATCACGGCCTCAACGTCGGTGACGACGTGACCTATTCGGGAACGGTCGGTGCTGCGATGGAAGGGCATCTCTTTGGACTCCCGGCGGTCGCGTTGAGTCAAGAGCCCGGCCCCGATGTCGACTTCGAGCGCACTGCCGAGAGGTCCTCCGAGATCGTGCGGCGGGTGCTCGATTCGGGTGAGGAGGGACTGTTCAACGTCAACTTCCCGCACCTGGAACCTACTGGTATCAAGGCGACGGTGTTGAGCCGTCGGGTCTACCGAGACACTGTGGTCGAGCGTGAGGACCCACGAGGAGGCTCTTACTTCTGGATCGCTGGAACACCGGTATGGGATGACGCCGAAGACGCCGACATGCAGGCGGTCAGCCGCGGGCAGATTTCGGTCACTCCCTTGCGACTCGATCTCACGCACCATCAGCAAGTGGCCAAGGTCCAGGCGATCGTCGGCCAGTCAGGACTCTCGTAGGGACTGGTGACGGTGCCGGTGATGAACAGTGACTACCGCGTCCAACGGGAGCAGATGGTTCGCGATCTGAAGAGACGCTACAAGATCGTGGATCCCCACGTTCTTCGAGCGATGTCGGAGGTTCCCCGTCACCTGTTCGTTCAGGAGCACCTGGTCCGACAGGCGTACAGCGACTTTGCTC
>JANQPS010001091.1 GCA_028285365.1 Thermoanaerobaculia bacterium
AGAGCGCTGTCCAACCTCAGGGCTGGCGGCATCCGGCTGTCGATCGACGACTTCGGCACCGGCCAGATGTCGATCAGGCAGCTACGCCAGATCTGCCCGGAACGCCTCAAGATCGACAACGAGTTCATCGAGTCCTCGGCTCGAACCGACGATGGCGAGCGCTTCTGCGCTGCGATGGTGGGCTTGGCACACGGCCTCGGCATCGAAGTCGTTGCCGAAGGCGTAGCTGCCGACTTCCACCTGAGCAGTCTCGATCGAATCGGTTGCGACACTCTGCAAGGGCACGCGCTGAGCGAGCCGATCGACTCCGACCACCTCATGCGACAACTCGAGAACCCCGGAACGAGCCCGGGCGACCAGGGTCCCTAGCCGCCACGGTCCCTGGCGATCGTCACACCTCGTCGATCGCCGGCCAGCCAGCCGGATTCGCCTTGTCGGGGTCGACTCCCAGATCACGCATCGCCGTCATCTGAGCTGTTGGATCCAGCTGCCCGCCGTCGACCAGAGCTGCCAGAGCCGCCACCGTGATGTCAGCCGCCGACACCTCGAAGTGAGAGCGTAGGTCCGGCCGCGACTCGCTGAGTCCAAAACCATCGGTACCCAACGTCGTCAAACGACCAGGTATCCAGCGCGACAACCCGTCTGCCAGCAAGGTCATGTAGTCGGACATGGCGATGACGGGGCCGTCGGTCGCCCCCAACTGCTCCTGGACGTAAGGCGCACGTCTCGGCTCCTCTGGATGGAGTCGGTTCCATCGCTCGACCGCAAGTGCCTCGCGCAGGAGTTGGCCGTAGCTGGTCACGCTCCAGACGTCGGCCGCGACTCCGTAGCTCTCGAGCTGTTGCTGAGCCTCCCAGGCCTGCTGGAGGAGCGACCCTGCGCCAAGCAGCTGCACCTTGGGCGCGTCACTCGCGAGTCCGGAGCTCTTGAAGCGGTAGATCCCCTTGAGGATCCCTTCCTCACATCCCTCCGGCATCGGCGCCATGGGATAGGTCTCGTTGTAGAGAGTGATGTAGTAGAAGACGTTCTCCTGCTCGTCGTACATGCGCCGGATCCCCTCACGCACGATGACCGCCAGCTCGTAGGCAAAAGCCGGGTCGTAGCTCAACAGGTTGGGCACCGTCGCCGCCACGACGTGCGAGTGGCCGTCCTGATGCTGCACACCCTCACCGTTGAGCGTCGTCCGACCTGCGGTGGCTCCCAGGAGAAATCCGCGACACAGCTGGTCCGCGGCCGCCCAGATGAGATCACCGACGCGCTGGAAACCGAAGATCGAGTAGAAGAGGTAGAAGGGAATGGTGGGCACCGAGAAGTTCGAGTAAGCGGTCCCGGCAGCAATGAAGGATGCGAGCGCGCCGGCCTCGCAGATTCCCTCCTGCAAGATCTGACCGTCGACCGATTCGCGATACGGCAGAACCGTTTCGGCATCGACCGGTGTGTAGCGCTGACCATCGGGCGAGTAGATCCCGGCCTGACGAAAGAGCCCTTCGAGGCCGAAGGTCCGCGCCTCGTCCGGAACGATCGGTACCACGTAGCGTCCCAGCGACTCGTCCCTCAGCAGCTTCGCGAGAATCCGCACCATCGCCATGGTCGTCGAGATGCTCCGCTCGGTACCGTTCAGCAGGTCGGCAAAGGTCTCGAGCGGGGGCGACTCGACCCGCGGGCAATCAGCATGGCGCTCCGGTAGGAATCCCCCCAGGCTCCTCCGCTGCTCCAGCAGATACTCGAGCTCTGGGGCGTCGTCCTGGGGTCGATAGAACGAGGCCGCAGCGGCCTGGTCCTCAGACAGGGACACTCCAAACCGTCTGGCGCAAGCGATGCGCTCCTCGTCGGTCATGTTCTTCTTCTGATGAGCCGTGTTGCGCCCCTCGGCGATCTCCCCGAGACCATACCCTTTGATCGTCTTCAACAGGATCACGGTCGGACGTCCGTCCGACTCCGTGGCGGCCTGGAACGCCGCGTGGATCTTCATGCGATCGTGACCACCACGCTTGATCGTCCGAATACTCTCGTCGCTCAGGGTCTTCATGATGTCCGCGAGCTCCGGATTGCCGCGGACCCAATGCTCGCGCACCGCCTTGCCCTCCAGGACCGAGTACATCTGGTAGTCGCCGTCGACTGCCTTCTCCATCCGGTCCTGGAGAACCCCGTTGTGGTCACGCTCGAACAGAGCGTCCCACTCGCCTCCCCACACCACCTTGATCACTCGCCAGCCCGCTCCCCGGAACAGGCGCTCCAGCTCCTGAATGACCTTGCCGTTGCCACGCACCGGGCCATCGAGGCGCTGAAGATTGCAGTTGATCGCCAGGATCAGGTTGTCCAGGCGTTCTCGTGAGGCGATTCCGATGGTGCCGATGACCTCCGGCTCGTCGGCCTCGCCATCGCCAATGAAAGTCCAGACCTTGCCGCCGTTGCGTGGCTTGAGACCACGGTTTTCCAAATACTTTGCAAACCGTGCCTGGTAGATCGAGCACACTGTCGACAGTCCCATCGACGCGGTCGGTGCCTGCCAGAACTCCGGCATCCTCCGCGGATGAGGGTAGGACGGCAACCCTCCGGGCGACTGGAGCTCGCGGCGGAAGTTGCCGACCCGCTCGGCATCCAGACGCCCTTCCAGAAAAGCTCGAGCGTAGACGCCGGGAGACGCGTGAGCCTGAACGTTGACGAGATCACCTCCGTAGTCTTCGGAGCGGTTCCGAAAGAAATGACTGAAGCCCACCTCCAGCATGGTTGCCGCCGACGCGTAGGTCGCGATATGTCCGCCTACGCCGGACCCGTCGTCATTGGCTCGCAGAACCATCGCCATGGCGTTCCAGCGCACGAGGTTCTCGATCTTCTCTTCCAGCTCCGGGTCACCCGGATACGGAGCCTGCTCGGAAACTGGAATGGTGTTGCGATAGGGCGTGTTGAAGACCCTCGACTCGAACGGGACACCGTTCGCTGCGGCTTGGCGCTCCAGCTCGGCCAGCAGCTCCCGAACGCGGCTGCCACCATGAGCTTTGAGAACAGCCTCGAGCGACTCTCCCCATTCTTCTCTCTCGAGGTCCCAGCTGTCAGTCATCTCGTCACACCTCTTCAACTCGTTGCAGCGCGGTCGGCCCACCGCAGACCGCTTTACAGCGCCACGTCACGGCTTGTCCTTCGGAGGAGGATTATGCCCGGACCGGCAACCCGCCTGGCGAAGAAGAGCGGCGGGCTTTCCCGGGAAGCTCAGGCTCTGCAAGACTTCCCCGACGCCTTGACGAGCCTTCCCTCCAACCGCTTCGACCGACGAGCTTCCCCATGAGACGAGACGCCCCACACCTGACGCCAGTACGACCACTCGTCTACGGACCGCTTCTCGGGGTGATCGCATCGCTGTTCGTCAGCGTCGCGGCCTACTCTCAGCAGCCTCGAGACGGCCAAGCGGACCAGCTCCTTCTCCAGGTCCGGCGTGGCGACGAACCGGTCCGGGAGGTCCGAGCGAACGACGTCACGATCGACGGGGGCGCCCGCACCGTCCTCGACGTGAGGCCAATTGCCGGATCCGGTCCGGTTGCCGTCTACTTCGACTACGCCCTCTCGAGAACCGGCACTCTGCAAGCCGTCGCCGACCAGCTCGCTCAGCAGGCAGAAGAGCTCGTAAAGCTCGGACCGGTCGAAATCGTCGTAGCGGACCCCAACGCGCGCGTCCTCCTCCCCTCGACCCGTGATCCTGAACACGTCCGCAACGCCCTCAACCGCATCTATCTGAGCGCGGAAGCCGAGAACGCCATCACCGAGCGCCGCCGTCTGTTCCTACAAGAGCGACGCGACTCTCCTGAGGAGGGCGAAGAGCTCGCTACGGAGTCGCTCGCCGACGAGGTCGCCATGCTCAGCGTCCAGCAGGACGAGCTCATCTTGTGGGCAGCCGAACGTGGACCGCGGCCCCAAGGCGGATTCCTCCTCCTGGTCAACGAGTCCCTGGGACTCGATCCCCTGCCCTTCTACACCGAGTACGAAGCGGCGGCATCAGGTCTCGCGGCCCTGGCAGCTCGTCGGCCCACTACGGACGAGCTGGCTTCGGCGCTCGCGGGGCTCAGACTCACGACGGTACCAGTGGGAATCGCGGACAGCGGCGACGACAGGACCCTTCAGTATCGACCCGACGAAGACACACCAGTGGGCTTTCGGATCCGTTTCGGGGGAGGTCCCAGGGAACCCACGACCGCTCTCGAGAGCGTTTTTTCACCGGCCACGCAAAGCTGGCTGAGTCTGGCGGCAGCCACGGGTAGCGAGGCCGTCGTCGATCCGCAGACCGTCGGCGACATGGTCGCCCGACTTCGCGGTCGCTATCTGCTGGAGATCAGCCAGGCACCAGCCGCTGGCGAGCCGCGCGTCGAGAGTGATCTGCGCGGCGTCGAACTCTCTGCGTCTCCAGCGCTGGCGGCAGGAACCCCGGTCGAGATCACCAAGGCGCGGATCCGTCGCCTGTTGGCCGACAACGAACCCACCGGCGCGGAGCTCGACGTTTCGTCGTCGCTCGTCCTCGACGCCACGAGCCGAAGCGGCGGGCAGGGCGTGGGCCTCCTCTCGGCTGACTTCGCGAACGCCGATCCACAAGACTCATCGCCGGAGCGCTGGCGGGTGGCTGTCGGGTTTCATACCGCCGACGAGACGATCCTCATCCGCGAGTACTCGCTGGCCGATGCCGTCGCGGCTCTGGGGGACGCAGAGCCCGACGAGGCTCTCGACGAGACCGGCGCCAGCGATTCCGTCAGTCGAGAGCCCCTCGGTCAGACGGTCGACGAGCGTGGTCGCTACCGCGACCTCTCGAGCGCGAGGCCCCAGTTCGAGGTGGCGTTGACCATTCCCACGGGTACCGACGCCGCCGCCATCATCGTCGAAGACGTACTCGGTGGAGATTGGGGACTGTCGCTCGTCGACTTCGTGGACCGCCAGGTTCAGTCGGCGCCCGACCGGCTCCAGGAGCGCAAGCTCCAGTTGCTGCCCATCGGTCCTGGTCCCCATAGAGGACGAATCACCATCGGAACCCAAGCCAGCCAAGAAGTCGACCGCGTGGCCTTCTACCTCAACGGCAAGCGGGTCGCACGTCGGCGTTCACCGCCGTTCGAAGTGCGCCTCGACGTCGGCTCGTCCGGCCGCACACTCCAACTCGTCGCCGCCGCCTACGATCGGGCGGGCAACGAGATCGATCGCGACCGCATGCTCATCAACGAGCCCGCCGACAGCTTCTGGATCCGCATCCTCTCGCCCGAACCCGGATCGAGACAAGTAGGCCCAACCGACGTGCGCACTCAGCTCAAGGTCCCGGACGGGAGCCGAGCCACGCGGGTCGACTTCTACTGGAAGGAGCGGCTCTTGAGTACCGTCGACGAACCGCCGTTCGAGACCTCGGTGCGCATCCCGGTCGACGATCCGGACGGGTTCCTGCGCGCCGAGGCGCGCCTGTCCGACGGAAGACTCACGGAAGACGTCGTCTTCCTCAACCGCGCCGGCTTTGGTGAGCAGATCGGTGTCGAGCTCGTCGAGCTGTACATCGTCGCCTCGGACCGTCAGGGCAAGCCGGTTCTGGGCCTCGAGCAAGAAGCCTTCACGGTGCTCGAAGACGGGCGCCCGCAAGAGATCGAGGAGTTCGAGGTCGCCGGCGATCTCCCGCTCACCATCGGCATGGCGATGGACTCTTCCAGCAGCCTGTTCGTCAAGATGCCGGCGGTCAAGAAGGCCGCCGGAGACTTCGTCGACAACCTCGTTCAAGACCGCGACCGCGCCTTCCTGGTCGGATTCGGGAGTCAGCCGGAGCTCGTCCTCCCGACGACCCGGCGTCTCGAGCGTCTCCAACGATCCATCCGCTCACTCGAGCCCCTGGGCGCTACCGCCGTGTGGGGGGCCATCGACCTGTCGCTGCAACAACTCGAGGGAATCACGGGTCGCAAGGCACTCGTCGTCTTCTACGACGGCGACGACGAAGACGAACAGCGCGCCTTCGAGCGGAGCTTGAGTCTGGCCCGGCGTACTCGCACCCCGATCTACCTCATCCTGATGAACGATGCCGCCGCTCGCTCCGAAGGCCGCAGCCTGAGCAGCCGCGCCTTCGTCGGCAAGCTCGAACGCATCGCCAGGGCCGGCGGTGGCCGCGTGTTCTACGTCCGGACCGACGAAGAGCTCGGCCCGGTATTCGACGAGATCTCCCAGGAGCTCCGCAGTCACTACCTGATCACCTACTACCCACAGGAAGAACCAGGCGGGCCGCTGTGGCGCCCCGTCGAAGTCCAGATCGAAGGACGCGGGCTGAGTGCCCGGACCATCGAAGGCCGCGGTGTCGAGTGGTGAACCGCGAGGGCCGTCGCGCCCCCAGCCTGCCGCGAGCCACCGCCCCGGAGTCCCTGATGACCACGATCCGAATCCGGGCGCGTCTGGCGCTCGTCTTCTTCGCTCTGGCGTATGTCTCTCTTGGAGCCCTACATGGCGACGATCGCGCGCTGTTCGTCGAGCTGACCACGCTCGAAGGAGCTCCCATACCGGCCGGGCAGGCGCCTCAGTTGAGCGTGCTGCAGCAGGGTGCGGCCCTCGAGGTGTTCTCGTTGGGGCGCTGGCAGCCTGCGAGCACTCCCGCGGAGATCCTGATCTACTTCGATCTCCCGCTCTCGAGTCCGCAGCAGGTCCGCGCCACGGCTACGGCTCTTGCCGCACGCGCCGGTGAACTGGCGGCCCTGGGTGAGGTCAGCGTTATTGTCGCCCGCTCCACCGTCGAGGCGCTCGCTGAGCCGACCCAGGAGCCCGAACTGATCGAAGACCTGCTGCTCGACGTGGCCGGTCGCGCAGACGACGCCGGATCGCTCACCGAGTCGCGGGAAGCTCTCCGTCAGGCCGTCGCCGCGCCAGGCGAGCACAACCGCCTCAAGCTCGAGCACTTCTTCGCCGAGGACCGTCTGCGAACCTGGCAACAGCACGTTCTCGAAGATCTTCTGCTCGGCAGCCTGCTCGACTCGGTGAACGGAGCTCCCGAGGGGCGCCCACGTCTCCTCATGCTGGTTCGCGACGCTCGAGATCACTCGGCTCTCTCGTACATCGAGACGCAACTCGGCGAAGCC
>JANQPS010001105.1 GCA_028285365.1 Thermoanaerobaculia bacterium
GATCGAGAACGTCGTCCCGGCTGCCAGGTCGACAGAATCGAAACAGAACACCGCGGTCTCGGCACCGCCCGTTTCGGTAGCGGTCGTGCCCTCGAAGACCACGGGTCCACCACTCGTCAGCGAGACGGTGAGCGTTGGCGGATTGGCGGACCCGTCGATCGCGACCTGGGTGATCGATTCACCCTTGTCGGCGAGCGTTTCGTCCAGGTCCCCCAGGGGAGCAAAGTCGAGCGGGTTGAACGGTTGGGCGTGACTCGTGGTCGACCCGGCAATCACGAACCCTGCGGCGCACAGAATCGCAAACCCTAAACGCCTCATGTCTAGCCCCCTTGTCTGGCGTCATGAATGGCTGGTCAAGCCTGGCTCGTCAGCGCGTCTGCAACTTCTCTGAGAGTTGGTTGAGAAGAATTGCCTTTCTTTTGTCCAAAGATCCTCAGCACTAAACTCACCGTACTACGTCCAAGGAGAACGCGACAATGTCTGAAGAGATGGGCATCTTCGATGTCATGTACCACTGCCGCGCCATGCGCAAGCTGCACACCGATCCCGTTCCCGAAGAGCTGCTGACCAAGCTCATCGATGCCGGCAACCAGGCGCCGAGTGGATCCAACATGCAGCGTGCTCGCTGGATCGTGGTGCGCGACCCCGACCAGAAGCAGAAACTCGCCGAGCTCAACAAGGTCTCTGTCGAGGCCTACATCGGACCCATGTCGAAGCGTCCACAGGAACTGCCTCACCAGTCGGCGGACAAGCGTCAACGCATGATGAACGCGGTTCTCTGGCAAGCCGAGCACATGCACGAGATCCCGGCGCTGATCATCGCCTGCATGCTCTACGACAAGGAGCCCGACGCTGGCGAGCGCGGCCGCGCCGGGGGCTCCATCTGGCCAGGGATCCAGAACGTGCTCCTGGCCGCCCGCGCCCTCGGGCTCGGCGCTGCTCCCACCACTCTAGGCCTCATGGATCGTCCGAAAGTCAAGGAGGTCCTCGGTCTCCCGCCTGAGATGGAAGCCCATTGCCTCATTCCTGTCGGTTATCCGAGAGGGAAGTTCGGGCCAGTGACGAGGTTGCCGGTGGAAGAGACGATGAAGTGGGATCGCTGGGAGTGAGGCTGGGAGTCGGCGCACGTCTCGGGGTCGTTGGGACCTTTGCGATGGCCACGAGCCTCGTCGCTCAGCCAGTGACCAGCGATTCCATCGCCCAGCGTGTAGACCAGAAGCTCACCGAGCTCGCCGAAGGCGGCTTTGCGGGCACCGTGCTGGTGGCGAAGAGTGACGAGGTGCTGCTCGTCAAAGGCTACGGTCACGCTGACCGAATGGCCGAAGTCCCGTTCACGGAAGAAACCGTGTCGACGATCGGGTCGATCACTAAGCAGTTCACCGGAGCCGCCATCCTCAAACTGCACGAGGACGGTCTCCTGGAGCCCGACGATCCGCTGTCTCGATTCTTTCCTCGGGCGCCTGCCGACAAGGCCCCGATCACCCTGCATCAGTTGCTCACGCACACGGCGGGGTTTCCGGGTGGTCTCGGACCCGACGAGGCCTGGATCGGCAAGGACGAGTACGTCGACAAGGCTTTTGCGGCCAAGCTTCGCTTCGAGCCGGGAAGAGGTCATCACTATTCCAACACCGGCTATTCGATCCTCGCTGCGGTCATCGAGCAGCTGTCCGGCACGAGCTACGAGTCGTTTCTGCGCTCGAGTTTCTTCGAGCCTCTTGGCATGACGCGCACCGGATACGTGATGCCCGACTGGAGCGACGCGACCGTAGCGGTCGGATACCGGAAGGACGCGGTCTACGGTCGGGTCATCGAGAAGCAGCAGGCCCTGGGGCACGACAGCTTCAGCTGGCACCTCGTGGGCAATGGCGGTATCCACTCGACCGTCGGTGACCTCCATCGCTGGATCGTCGCACTACGCGGCGGCCAGGTCCTGTCGCAGAAGTCACTCGATCTGTTGTTTGCACCTCATGCCGACGAGGGTGGCGGCGACTCGTTCTACGGCTACGGCTGGGTCCGTTTCGATCTACCTTCCGGCGAGACCATGATCGGTCACAACGGCGGCAACGGTTACTTCTTTGCCGACGTCAATCTCTTCCCTGACCGCGGTGACCTGCACTACGCGATCCTGGTCAACGACCCTCGCTCGGAGGCGGCGAGCAACTGGGTGAGGCGGTTGATCCTTCAGCATCCTTGAGGACACGTGTCATGTGCCCTTGTGCTGACTGAAGATGCTGACGAGAAGGGGCCTTCACTTGGCAGCGAAGAAGAAGCAGGCGAGAAGGCAAAAGCGATACAACCGCCAACCTCGGATTCGAAGCCAAGTTGTGGGCCGCCGCTGACGCGCTGCGCAACAACATGGACGCGGCCGAATACAAGCACGTCGTGCTCGGCCTGATCTTCCTCAAGTACATCTCCGAGTTCCTGGCCGAAGTCCAAGGCATGTTCGCGAGGCTGGCGAGCGCGGCGAGCAACTTGGTCTGACCCAGGACGAGGTTGCCTTCTACGACGCTCTCGAGACCGACGACAGCGCCATCCAGGTCCTCGGCGACGAGACCTTCCGAGATGTCGCTCGCGAGCTGGTCGAAACCGTCCGCAACAACGTCACCATCGACTGGCCTCGCCGCGAGACCGTTCGCGCTCGTTTGCGCGTCCTGATGAAAAGCATCCTCCGCAAACACGGCTATCCGCCCGACAAGCAGGAGAAGGCGACTCAGACGGTGTTGGAGCAGGCGGAGCTGCTCTCGGAGAACTGGGCTAAGGGCTAGCACACCCTCGAAAAATTTGGGTCGAGGGCCGTCTATGGGAAAGGGTGCTCAGGAGACTCAACTACTTGGAGGACGTGTAGATGGCCGACCGCTATGAAGAGCGCGACGACGACCCCGGAAAGCTCTCGGTTCTTCTCGAAGATCTCCAGGAAGTCATGGCAGAGCTCGCCGAGCTCGAATCCCTTGACCTGGCAGAAAGCGACCGAGACGACCTGCGCGCTGCGCTGGAGGAGCTGAGGAGCGCCTTCGACGAGGCTCGTCGAAAGCTGGACCACCCGACAGCAGGTCTTGCGAGAAGGCTCCAACGCGCCGGCCTGTATGGTCGGCAGTTGCTCCTGAAACTCCTTCCGATACGAGGCTTGATGCGGGTCTTCAGGGAAGAGCGCCAGTCCTTCACACTGACCTCGTTTCGTCGGTTGCTCGAGTGGATTGACGTATTGCTACCGAGCCTCAAGACAGCCTTGCCTGTTGTGGAACCGATCGAAGAACTGAAGAAGTGGCTGGAGACTCTCGTCAAGCACCAGGAAGAGGACGAAGCGAAGGCCTGATTCACGTCGCTCGAGGTGGCGCCTTCGCCCTCAATCCATCGATCGCCATTCCGAGATTCATCGGCGACCCATCCCACATTGGCAGGTTGGTCTTCGATGAAAATACGAGGTCGCGGGAACGGTGACGTTCTCGCAGGATCGAAACGACGTCGCCGCACACCTCCCGCGTTGACGGCGCGTCTTCGATCAGCACGCCCTCGAGGATCGCGGTACTCCAACAGTCCATTTCGCCGCTCGACGCGGAACCCTCCCTCATGAAGCGCTCGGTGGTGGAACTTGCAGGTGAGAACGAGATTGTCGAGATTGGTTTCACCCCCCGCAGCCCAGTGACGGATATGGTGAGCTTCGCTAGAGCGGACGCTGCAACCAGGGAACTGGCAGGTCTTGCTGTCTCGATGGTCGAGAGCGCGTCGTAAGGCAGGCGAAATGACTCGCGTCTTGCGCCCGACGTCCAGAGTGTTGCCTCTCTTGTCATGGTGCATCGTGACGGTGGAGCAGTCGCAGCTCAGTCGCCGGGACGTTTCAGCTGAAACGTTTTGTCCCGACTCGAGACAGCTCTGGCCTTCAGTTTCGGACTCGGTGAGCACGTCATTGTCGACGTGGAGAACGACCTCGGCTCGTTGTCGGCTGGCGGGCGAGTCGAGACCGGTTTCGAGAGCAGTCTCCGCCAGCTGCACCAACGCGTCGGCTCGCCGTTGTGTGTGCGTGGTCTCCTCGGCTACGTCTGGAGTGACCTGGCCGGGCAAGGTCTCTTTCTCGCGGCTGAAGAGCACTTGCTCCGCATGGTCCAGGGCTTTGCGCAGCGCTTCCCCTTGCTCAGGATCGAGGCGCCCGCGGATGACGAGCATGCCGTCTTCGTCGGTGTAGGAGCTGAGCTTGCGACTCTGGTACCTCTTGTCCGCTTGCTCAGCCTCGGCCACTCGGTCGACTCGGCGGTAGGCGCGGACGATCCGCTCGATGTGCGAGGCGGTGCCGTCGAGAGCTAGAAGCAGCAGCTCGGACTCGTTGTCCGGTGTGGCGATGCGGGTGAGCGCCCGGACCTTGGAGTAGGAGAGCTTGCCGGTGCGCATGGCGTCTGAGATGAGCGGCAGGTTGGCGAGGGCGCGGGCGGTGCGGACCTTCTCGCGGGCGGCGCCGAGGCTGAGACCAATCCTCCAGTTCAGCCAATGAGCACACGAGCGCGCGTTGTTCCAGCCGCCGAGGTCGTCGAACTCTCGGATCATGACGAGCAGCTCGTAGGTCGCTGCTGAGATGTGGGCGGCGAGCTCGGCGATGTCTTCACCCAGCTGGTCTATTTGCTCGCATTGGTCACGTCTTTCGGCTGGAGAGTTGTAGGCGGTAGAAGGATCGATCATCGTGTACTCCGAGGCATTTGCAGCTGCTGGTCTCAGGGTACACCCGGTTTCTGAGGCGCTCTCACCAGTGGTCTGGCTCGAGAACTCTTGTCGGCCTGCCTTTCGAGTCTCGATCGTCGAGATTCGAAGTCAGAGACCAAACGAGTGGCTGTCAGGTGTGTTCTGTTGAGGGGATGGAGCCCACCGTCGGCGGCGCTGGGAAAGCCTGTCAAGTGTTTTCTCGAAGTTGTTGTCGAAAGCGCAGTCTCGTATGGCCTTCGCGATACGGTGGAATATTGGAAGCGAGTGTCGTGCATGGGGCTTTCGAGGTTCTTCGCTCTACCCTCCGGGCTTCGCTCTGAACGACGGGCTGAGGTGTTCGTCATGGGATGACGCCGCCGTCGCTTGGAAACGGCGGACAGTTCCCCACAAGCTCCAACAGCCTTGGCCGCGACCTGATGTAGTCGGGGAAACCCCGAGGCCGTTTCCCGCGGCCGGCACGGGTCACGGCGACTTATGGGTTGGCGGGAAGAGCATCGTTAGTGTGGCCGCCCGAGGGCTGCTGATATGCCGGGACGATTCAGCTCGTGAGCTCACCTACCACCTTGGACATTCTTGGGGGGTCTCTTTGGGTGTGAACTGAAGACAGAGCGATGGCGGCGATCTACAGTCGAAGCTGGAGATCGGGCGCCTGCCGGCTTGCGTCGAAGCGGCGATGGCAGCGAAAGCTTCGCCGGCGAGACTGTTGAATCCGAGGAGCCGAACCGCAAAGTCTTCGTCGAACATCAGAGAGGACGTTGGTATCGAGGACGAGGCTCACGGATCACGGCTCGCCGGCTCCCAGATGGAATCGCGCTCGGGAAGGTCGAGCACGACTCGAAGGTCGAGCACGACACCGCCCAGCGGCTCGAATCGCTTGTGAATAGCCGCTTCGAGATCCGAAGAGGAGTCTGGTCTGTTGTCGACGGCGTGTCGCAAGATGACTCTCACTTCCTCTTCCATGGACCGGTTGTTGGAGGCGGCGCGAATTCTGAGCCTGCGCTTCGTGTCTGGGTCGAGGTTTCTGATGGTCAGGCTTGCCGTTGCAGTCATTGTTCTCAATGATTGCAGTGCAATCAAACAGAAGGTGGGTGCGCTACTTCGATGATCGATCTCCCAGACTTCAGTCGCGCGTTCGACTACGAAAACGACTTCTACCTGTCGTGCGCGCCCAGTCGACTCGCCAAGGTCCTGGCGCACTACGAACTGCTCAAGCGGACCTGGGAGCTCCCTGGAGCGATCGTCGAGTGTGGAGTCTTCAAGGGCTGCTCGCTGGCGCGATTTGCGATCTTCCGCGAACTGCTGGAACGGGGTGCCGGCGACGAAGCCTCAGCGGGCAAGAAGATCCTCGCCTTCGACACCTTCGGCGAGTTTCCCCAGGCTGGCGCTGAAGACCGTGAGCAGCGGGATCGGTTCGTTGAGGAAGCCGGGTCGAGCAGCATCAGTGTCGAACAGCTCCGTGCGGTTCTGGAGCACAAGGGAACCGGGCACGATGTCGAGCTGGTGGCGGGTGATCTGTGCGAGACGCTACCGCGCTACGTCGAGCGCCATCCGGAGCTCGAGGTGTCCCTCATCAACCTGGACACCGATCTGTACGAGCCGGCAGTCGTGATTCTGGAGTGCCTCTGGCCGCGGCTCGTACCGGGCGGAATCCTGATGTTGGACGACTATGGTGTGTTCCCTGGCGAGACCCGTGCGGCCGACGAGTACTTTGCGGGCCGGGATGTCGAGATCGAGCGTTTGCCGTTTGCGAAGACGCCGAGCTTCGTCGTGAAGCGCGAGTGAAGCACTGTCCTGTCGGGAGCGCGGTGGCGTCCGGCAGGTCGGCAAAGCCTGCTCTTGACGAGACGAACGAGGTTCTTCGCGTCGCCCTTCGGGCTCGCTCTGAACGACGGGATCCTCTAGCGACGCAACACGCCGTCGTTCAGAGGCCTACGACAACTCGCAGAGTTGGCGAAGAACCTCCCGCCTTCGACATTGCGAAGCGTGTCTACGCGCTCTGACCCTCTGACTCCTGACACCCCATGAACTTCTCGCGCCGCACCTCGCCGGGGCGACCCAAAACCTCGGTGCGCCCGACCTTGGACGTGAAGAACGCGAACAGCGAACGTCGCTTGAGATCGGCGAAGAACGTGGCGCCGGCCTCGAGCTCGGGCGCGAAGCTCGTGTGCTCGTCGCTGATCTCTTTGAGGAGGGTGGTCTGTTGAGCTTCGCCGAGATCGAGAAAGCTCGACGAGTGGCGAGTCTCGGCACGCCGCTCGATCCAGGCCAGGCCACCCGTGAACGCGAGCTGGTCGTCACCACCTTGAGTGGAGAGCTCGAGGTCGATGTACTGGGGCACCTCGGCGTCGAGCGCTCC
>JANQPS010001118.1 GCA_028285365.1 Thermoanaerobaculia bacterium
ACCGGCCTCAGCATGCCGCACTCGCCGCGATCCCATGACGGCCACCTCTGGCTCCTCAACTCCGGTACGGGAGAAGTCGGCACCGTCGATCAAGGAGACGGACAGTTCACCCCTCTGGCTTTCTGCCCTGGCTATTTGCGAGGCCTGGACTTCGTCGGCAAGAAGGCGATCGTCGGGCTGTCGAAACCGCGCCACGACGACTTCTCCGGGCTCGCACTGGACGAGCGACTGCGTGCAGCCGACGAGAGTGCCGTCTGCGGACTTCGCGTGATCGACAGCCAATCGGGGCAAGTCGAACACTCACTCGATCTCGGGAGCCCGGTCGAGGAGCTCTACGACGTCAAGGTGCTTCCAGGAGTAGGGCATCCAGCCCTGATCGGATTCCGCGATGACGAGATTCGTCAGACGATCACCTTCGAGGACAGCGGCCAACGCCAGCGGCACGTCATTGCGGTGACCAAGCGCGAAGAGGCGACGCCACATCTCCCGGCGCCGACCTCTACGACCGCGGACACGACCACTTCGGACGACACGACGAGCTCGGCGGAGAGGCTCCAAGTCAGGACGTGGCAAGGATCTATTGCAGAGCTCCTCGAATCGCACGAGCAGATGACTTTCCCCAAGCTCGGTCAGCGTGCCCAGCTACGACCCATTCGGGAGCCTCTCGACGCGGTGCTGCTCTACGACACGGCGGGCCCGACTGCGCTCGCGCTCATCGAGACCAAAGAAGACCTGTCGTCGGCCGAGATTCTCTCCTTCTCCATCGATCCGACGCGACGACGGCAAGGAGTGGGCCGCAGACTTCTCGACGTCGTCGAAGACCACGTCCGCAAGAGTGGTTACGGCGAGTTGCGTGGAGCCTTGCGCACACACTGGAAACACTACGCCGTCATGGAGCGCATGCTGACGGGGTCGGGCTGGGTCAAGCCCGAGGCGCGTCGTTGGTTGTGCCGGGGTGATCTCGAGCGAGCCAAGACCATGATGCCGGAGATCCCTCGCGACGAGCCGCCTGCAGGCTTCGAGATCGTCGACTGGAGCAGCGTCTCCCAGACCGAGCGTTCGGAAATCGCGCAACGCGGACGAGACCAGCAGTGGTTTCCACGAGAGCTCGATCCCCTGCAGTTGCACGAGCACACCGAGCCGAACCTCAGCGTGGCCCTTCGTCATCACGGCAAGGTCGTCGGCTGGATGATCTGTCACCGAGTCACCTCGGATACGACGCAGTACACGAGCCTGTTCGTCGATCCCGCGATCCGCGAGACCTATCTCGGCATCGAGCTCGTCCGCGAGTCGATCCGTCGCCAGTATGTCGGCGGGCCGCGCTTTGCCATCTTCATGGTGGACGCCCGCAACCAGGCGATGACTGCGATGGTGGACCGGCGCCTGCGTCAGTACCTCGACTCGGTCGAGGAGCTCAGGGTGACGCGGAAGATCTTCGCGAACTGACGGGCGGATGTGTGAGGAGGCGGCGGGAAGGGGCTCGAAGGGGCCTGGTTGAAGGACCGAGTGCCGCCATGACGGTGCTGCGATCGAAGACCGAGCCGCGCGTGACGGGGTTCTTCGCTAACGCTCAGAAAGACAAGGAAGGTTTGAGGAGGGTGTTCTTCAGAGGACTCCAAAGCCCTTCGGGGGACTCAGGACAGGCCCTTCGGGGGACTCAGGACAGGCCCTGCGGGGGACTCTCAGGACAGGCCTGCGCTAACGCTCAGAATCACGAGTTGGCGAAATGGTCCGGCCAGCGAGAGCCACCAACACGACAGTAGGCGTGGGCCCCAGATGCGGGGGACCCCGCCCGACTCTGCTAGAGCCGCCTTCTCAGTCCCAGGACCCCAAACAACGCGAGCACACCGCCCAGGAACCACTGCGAAACCTGCGACAGCGTCGGGATCACCAGTGGGTTGATCGTGCCGCCGACGATGAACGGCGTCGGATCGTCAGGTCCGGGGAGGTCCGGATCGTCGCTGGGCGCGGAGCCGTCGTTGGTGCCGTCACCATTGGTGTCGAAGTTGACCGTACCCTGGTTGAGGATCTCCGTTCCCAGCGCGATGTCACCGAGCTGAGCGGTGATCGTGATGATCACGCTTCCTGTCGCCGGAATGGTGCCGTTCCAGTTGACGGTGTTGCCGGTGAGGGTCGCGTCACCACTCGTGGCGTCGACGGCGAGCGCGGTCAGCTCAGCCGGGAGGACGTCGACGAACTCGGCACCCGGGTTGTCTCCCTGCTCGGCCGGCCCGGCATTGTCGAGTGTCACCGTGTACGTGATGACACCGCCAGGAGCGAAGTCACCACTCACCTCCTTTGTGGCCGACACCGTCGACCCGAGACCCTCGTTGTCGACGTTGACCGCGGTCACGATGACCGGTGCTGCACCCGCAAACGCACCGCTTCCGTCCGCCGCCTCGATGATGATGTTGTAGTCGATGTTGCCGTCGAGATCCGGATCGTCGACCCCGGTCACCGTGACGGTCTGCGGCACGTCCCAGTTTCCGCCATCGAACATCAGCGTCGACGGCGACACCGTACCTTCCGTGAGGTCATCGGAGGTGACGTCGAGAGTGACACCGACCCCGCCGCCCGGACCGGTCACGTTCAGCGGCGGCGCCGTCAGCACCACGTCGAACGTATCGGTGCCGCCGGACTCGGTCGTGGTGACCGACGTCGGATCGACGGAGATGCCGCCATAACCGGTAAAGGCTTCGTGACCGGTGTAACCGCCGATGAAGCTGTCGTAGTCACCGTCACCGTCGATGTCGGCAACCGTCATGGTCGGCGTGAAGCCGACAGCCGCAAATGACGGGACATGGGTGGGACTCTGCGGCACAGGAACAGAATCACCGACAAACTCGAAAGCCGGATTTTCATCGTCGCCGGTGTTTTCGTAAAACAGCACCGTGGCCACGAGATTGATAGGCGGACCCAGAGTGTCCGGCCCGACCTCTTCGCTTGCGATCTTCGCGCCGATGAAGGCATCGAGATCACCGTCGCCATCGTAGTCGACGAAAAATGGTGAGAAGCCGACCACGTCGAACGGCGTATCGACCTGGCTGAAGTCCAGCGGGTTGCCCACACCCACGACCTCGGTGAAGGTCGGAGCCATCGGGTCACCGTCGTTTCTGAAGTAGCGGATCTGCTGCAGGTCCGTTCCCCCGTAGGTGAACTCACCCACAAACACGTCGTAGTCGCCGTCACCGTCGATATCGGCGAACGACGGGTCCGGGCGACCGTAGTCGCTGCAGCCGCCATTACCGAGGCAGTTGATTCCGGTCGACTCGTAGCCGTCGAGCGGATTGGCAGTCCCGGTGCGCTCCACGAAGGACGGGCTGGTGGGCGTGCCGACGTTTTCGAAGAAGCGGATGACGCCAGCATTGTCGCCGTACAGCTTCTCTCCCACGAACAGATCGAGATCGCCGTCACCGCCGATGTCGACGTGCTCCGGCGAGAGCAGCGGG
>JANQPS010001120.1 GCA_028285365.1 Thermoanaerobaculia bacterium
CAAGACGTTCGTCATCAACGAAGACTCGATGGTCATCGGTAGGAGCACGACGAGCGACATCGTCGTTCAAGGTGCAACCGTCTCCCGCAAACATGCAGAGATCACGCTGAAGGACGGCGCCTACTTCCTGGAAGATGTATCCAGTGGCGGCGGCGTGACGATCAACGGCGAGAGGCAGAAGTCGGCCGAGCTCTCCAACGGCGACGAGATCGTGATCGGAGCGACCGTTTTCGAGTTCCAGCTCACTTGAGCTCGGACGACGAGGCGAGAGTCCGGAATCGTCAATTCAGGCAAGGCTCCAGCGGCCGTCACGAGCCAGCGTCGCGGCCGAACGCACAGCGACCGAATGCACAGCAGCACAGCAGAGAGCGACTCGTGGAAATCGTGGGTCGGCACGCATCCATCGCACGCCGCCGCTGCTACAGTCGCGTCTTCGTTTTTGGGTCGTCTCGGACGTCGGGGATGACGAGGATCGACTCCGATCCAGGCGGTTGGCCCACTCCATTCAGGTCGCTCTCGAGGCTCGATGAGAGAGTCCAAGAGATAGCCCCTCAGAGATAGAGAAACAGAGGAAACATGGTCAAACCAGTTGGTGACGCACCCGAGACCGCAGGTCTCGAGTACTACGTCAAGTATCCCGCCGGCGCCGAGATCTTCGAGCGCGGCGACGCCGGCGATGAGATGTACATCGTTCAGAGCGGATCCGTCGAGATCGTTCTGCCCACCGATGATGGTGAGCTGCAGCTAGCGGTACTCGAGGGAGGCGACTTCTTTGGTGAGATGGCCATCCTGGAAGGTGAGCCGCGGACTGCAGGTGCGCGTGCGGTGGACGACTGTGCGCTGCTTCCGGTCAAGGGCGCGACATTCACGAAGATGCTCCAGGAGAATCCCGAGATCGCGGTGCGCATGATGCGCAAGCTCTCGGCGCGTATCCGCGATCTCAAGGGCAGACTCACGGATGCTCTCGATCAGGCGTCACCCGGTCAGCAGCGGGTGGAGGTCTCTGAGGCTCCCCCCGAGCAGCAGCCGGCGGCGCCTCCGCCACCCGCAGCACCCAGTCAGAACAATCAGCGCCTGGTCCACGAATCCACAGGCACCGAGCTGGTCCTGGCTTCCGGCGAAGAGACGACCATCGGGCGCCCCGACTCGTCGACGGGAACGGTTCCGGACATCGATCTCACGCCGCTCAACGAAGACCGGACGGTGTCGCGCCGCCACGCCAAGATCCTCCGAAGGGGAGGGCGGTTCTTCGTCATCGAAGAGACCGGAACCGTCAACGGTACGTTCATCAACGGCCAGCGCATCGAGGCTGGAGTGCCTGCGGAGTTCAAAGAGGGCGATTCGTTGGCGTTTGGCGCAGTCAAAACCAAGTTCATGGTTGCTTGATTCGCGTGCTGGTCCTCAGCGGACTCGAGGCGTCTTCGGGGGAGCCGGCCTTTAGGAGCGGGTCGTGAGCTCCGCCAAGTTGTGTGTCCTCGAGGGACATGCTCCAGCCGAGATCGTTCTCGGAGAGAGCATGGTGGTTGGCCGGTCGTCGTCTGCGGACTTCAGGATCGGTGAGCCGACCGTTTCGAGAAAACACGCCCGTTTTACCCGTTCAGAGTCCGGATACGTCGTCGAGAACTTGTCTGCCGGCAATGGGACTCAGGTCAACCGCGAGATGATTCGCGGCCAGCAGGTGCTCGCTGACGGCGACGAGATCCGCCTGGGCGACGTGGTCTTGCGGTTCGAGCTGGATGGTGAAGCGAGCGAGTCGGAAACGACACACGACAGCACCAGCTTCATGGTCATCGATGACTCGGGCTCGCTCAATGCCGAGAGTGTGGTCGAGTGGCTCAAGGCCAGCGATGCCGAGATGGTCGGTACGGCAACGTCTGATCATGCGAGTGCCCGTCTTCAGCTGCTCTATGACGTGGGCGAGGAGATCGGAGCCAACTTCGACGAAGATCACATCTTTCGCACGGTTCTGACGAAGCTGTTCGACGTCTTTCCTCAGGCGAGCTCGGGCTCCGTGGTCAGCTATGACTCCGAGGCTGACGAGCTCATCCCCAGGGTGTCACTCGACAATCGCGGCGAAGAGATCAACGAAGTCGTGAGTCAGAGCCTGATTCGAGGTGTGATCGAACAGCGGACCGGAGTGTTGACCGCGGACGCCCTTGACGACGAGCGCTTCTCGGCTTTCGAAACGGTCCATCAGCTCAAGATGCGAACGGTGTTGTGCGTCCCGATGATCGCCGGAGACGAGGTGTACGGAGTTCTCCAGCTCGCCGGCGACGATCCGCGCCACACGTTCGTCAGGGACGACATGGTCCTCCTGCTCGGGGTCGCTGGGCAAGTGGCTCTCGCCGTTTCCAATGCCCGTCTCCACGCGCGTCTGCTGCAGCGCCAGCTCGTCGACAAGGACATGGCGCTGGCCAACAAGGTGCAGCAGAGCTTCCTGCCGTCCGAGCCGCCCGCCATCGAGGGCTACTCGTTCTGGCACTGCTACTCGCCTGCTCTCGAGGTCGGGGGTGACTACTTCGGCTACCTGGATCTCGTCCCGGGTTTCATCGGCATTGCTGCCGGCGACGTGTCGGGCAAAGGTGTCTCGGCGGCTCTGTTCATGGCCCGGGTGAGCGGAGAGGTCCGCTATCGGGCCGCCGGCCTCAAGCGACCCGGGCAGATTCTGGAGCGCCTCAACGAGGTTTTGGTAGAGGATGCCAAAGAGGGGATGTTCATCACCCTGGTCTTGTGCGTCATGGAGACCAGTACGCGCCTGCTGCGCGTGGCCAATGCCGGACACCACGCACCGTTGGTGCGCGGCCTCTCCGGCAGCGTCGTCGAACTCGAGCTCCCGGCCAACTATCCGCTCGGTGTGGTTCCCGACGCCGAGTTTCCGGAGTGTGCGTTCTACCTCGATCCTGGGGATACCGTGATGCTCTACACGGACGGGGTCAACGAGGCCGAGAATGCGACTCTGGACCAGTACGGCGAGGACCGGCTACGGAGCACCATCGCGGAGTCTCGAGGGGCGCCCAAAGAGGTTGCCAATTCGGTTCTCGGCAGCGTCAAGGGTTTCATCGGTGATCGTGCCCAGAACGACGACATCACGATCGTCTGTTTCGGGCCTGCGTCATCAGACGAGTCGTCAGCAGAGACGCCAAATCTCGCTGGCGCTCTCCTGAGCTAGAAGAGCCGTCGGAGACGGCCCTCTACTGTTGTCCTGAGCTGATGTCCTGAGCTGAGCTGTCCGGAGCTGGGCTCCTCGAAGCCGCGCTGCTGCAAACCGCGCCACTCGGCAGTTTGCACGAGCCTTGACCTGCTCGGTGCGACAGTCCCTGGATGCGTCGTCCCGTCTGCGGTGTGACTGACGTAACTGATGTGACTGGCGTGACTTCAGGACTTGTCGCCGTCGGCGAACGGAGGCGGCTCGCTCTGGCGCAGGATCTCGATCGCGATGTCCTCCACGGAGCGCGTCTTCTCGGCCGGCTCGGGTGGAGTCGGGTTCGGCGGAGGAGGTGTATCGGGCTTCGCCTCGACAGGCTGGGGAGGCGTGGCCTCGACCTTTGGGTCCGCCTCGGGCTTCGCGGTGGGCGTCTCCGGGGCGGGTGGTTCAAGTTTCGGAGGTTCCGGTTTCGGAGGCGCGGGAGCTGCTGGCTTTGCCTGCACATCCTCTTTTTCGCTCTCCTTTTCGGTGGCTGCCGATGGCGCTTCGGGCTTCTTCTCCGCAGTTGGCTTGGCTTCCGTCTTCGATTTCGACTTCCGGGATCGGCGTCGCCGTGGTTTCTTGGCGCCGTCCTGTAGCTTCTTCGCCTCGCCGAGACCGTGCGCTCGATTGGGTGAGATCGCAAAAATCCGGGTGAAACCGGACACCTCGAAGACCTCGAGGACGGCGCTGCTCAGGGAGCAGAGGACGAGTGAGCCGCCCATACCCGGGAGCTTCTTTCCCAGCATCAGGAGCACGCGAAGCCCGGCGCTGCTGACGTAGTCGATTGATCCGAAGTCGACGAGGAGATGGAGCGAACCGCCGTTCAGCACCTCCTGGACCTTGGATTCGAATTCGCGAGAGGTCGTCGTGTCGAGCCGGCCTGTTGGCTCGAGTACGAGAATCTCTCCCTCCTGTGCTTCCCGGATTTCCATAGCACCTCCGAACGACTCGACAGTACCAGATTGTGGGGCTCAGCGCTCTGCCGCCGAAGAGTCGTAACGCTGGGGCCACGAGTGCCAGAATCGGGACGAGCGACTGGATCTTGCGGTGCTGTCGTGCGCTTGTCGCATCCGAGAGCGTTGAGATGGATGAGGGCCCTCGACGGAGGTCGTGCCCTTGCTAACTGCTGCCGTCGCCAGATAGTCTCAAAGACTCCATCGAGCGCGCCGGTTGGCGTTAGAGCTTCGGTTCGAGCAAGGTTCTGCAGTGCGACAGGCGGTCATGGTGGAGACTCGCTGGGGGAGCGAGAGGAACACGACGCGGCTGATCGCTGGTGCTCTGGCTGCCCTTGCGACTGGACTTCGAGCGAGTGAGGTGCATGGGCTTGGATCAGATGGCAACGCTCTCGTCACGCGAGGACCTGATCGCGCAGCAGCTTCGGGAGTACCTGCCGAAACTGGGCATTGGCGAATTCACCGAGGTCGGCGTCGGTCGGCACATCTGCGCGAAAGGCTCGACTCACGTCGACGTGCGTCTCATGAAGTTCGGGGACCAGGTTGCAGTGAGATCGCAGGCTCCGGTCGCCGTGGACACCACCGTGACCATCGAGCTGCTGAAGTTCCTGCTGCTGCGAAATGCTGGTTTTCTCTTTGGCGCCTTCGGCCTCGAGATGTGGCGCGGCCACACGGTCGTGATGTTCTCGCACACCATCCTGGCGTCCTCGCTGGACGAGAACGAGTTGGGATCTTCGGTGACTACGGTGATCGAAGTGGCCGATCGTTACGACGACGCGATCGTCGAGAAGTGGGGAGGGAGGACGATGGCTCAGGTGCGCTCCGAAGAGCTGATACCGCGCCGCGTGCTTTCCTTGCTGAAAGGTGAGGTGTTATCGACCTAAATTGCGTATAGGTAGACGACTGACCGGTTCATCGGCCCTTTGTCGTTCCCTGCTATGAAGTCCTAGCGCTCCGGCGCCCAGTTCTTCTAGCTCTCATCGCGTTTCTTGGAGACCCGTGTTGGACCAGTGCCTCGATCACAGCGACTCCTCGTCGAGTCCAGTGGTGCCATCGCGCGTCGGAAAGGTGTCATGGAACCTCAGCTAGCGATTGCGCCCGAGCCCGGGTTGACCGACTGGGCAGTGAACGTCAAGGAGCGCTCGCTGGCGGCTTGGGGCGAGCACCGGGTCGTTTCGATGGTTGGTCTGTCGGACACCATGGCAGACCTCCAACGCAAGATCGAGAAGGTGGCTCCGTTCGACGAGCCGGTCTTGGTCATGGGAGAAAGCGGTACGGGCAAGGAGGCCGTGGCCCAGGCGATCTACCTCCTCGGCAACCGCACGACCAATCCGTTCGTGTCGGTGAATTGCCCCCAGTACCAGGAGGGCAACCTGACCGTCAGCGAGCTCTTCGGCCATCGCCGCGGCAGCTTTACCGGCGCTGTTTCCGACCGCAAAGGATGTTTCGAGACTGCCGACGGTGGCGTGATCTTCCTGGATGAGATCGGTGACCTGCCGCACTCCGCCCAGGTTCTCGTACTGCGTGCCCTGGCCTCCAAGGAATTCCAGCCTCTCGGTTCGACCGAAACGAGGCGGGTGAACGTGCGCGTCGTCGCGGCCACGAACCGCCCGGTCGACAACATGGCCGAGGAGGAGTTTCGTCGGGACCTCTTCTTTCGGCTGCGCTACTTCATGCTGCGCATCCCGCCTCTTCGTGAGCGTGGCGACGACTGGCTACTGATCGTCGACCATTTTCTGAGGCGGTTGTCGGAACGTTACGGCGTCACCAAACGCCTGTCCGGTGCTTCGGTGAAGCTGCTCGAGGCCTATTCGTGGCCTGGGAACGTGCGTGAGCTCAGCAGCGTCGTCACCCAGGGATACGCGATGTGTGATCAGGATCAGATCGAGCCGGAGGACTTCGCCGCGCTCCTGACGCGTGAGCCCGGTCGCCAGGATCGCACCGAGAGCCTCTACGACGAGCTGGTCCAGGACGGCACCAGCTTCTGGGACGGCGTCTACAAGCCCTTCATGGAGCGCGACCTCAATCGCCAGCAGGTCAGAGCCATCATCTCGCGTGGGCTCATCGAATCCAGGGGCAGCTATCGCAAGCTGATGGAAATCATGCACATACCGGCTGGCGACTACCAGAAGTTCATGGACTTCCTCCGTCACCACAGGTTGAAGTCGTCATAGGGAAGGGCCAAGCCAAAGCCCGCGACGACTCCGGTGGTTCCGAATGCCTTCGACTCGAGGTGCGCTCAAACGGGAGCGGCTAGAGAGCCTGACGCGGAGCGCGCTGTAGCCGAGCACGAGGAGAAGGCGGTTGGATCACATGGGTAGTGAATCAGAGGGCGTCAGCTCGGTGTCGGCGCCGCTGGAAGCGGTCTGTTTCGATCTCTACGGAACTCTCGTAGAGATCAGGCGCAGGACGCTCTACAAGGGCGTTCCCAGGCTTCTGCGCGTGAAGGCGCGGGACTGGGTCGAGTTGATCAGAGAGCGCCTTCTCGTCGAGTCGCTCGAGGACGTCTCAGACTTCGCGACCGCTGTGGCCGATACGTTCGGGCTCGCGCAAGACGATCCGAGGCGGGGAGAGCTCGTGCAGCTCGTCGAGGCCGAGCTCGACAGCGTCGAACTCCTTTCGGGAGTTCTCTCTCTCCTGCACTACCTCAAGCGCAAAGGCCTGAAACTCGCCCTCATGTCGAACTTGACCGGCGTGCACAAGCGGCCGGTCGATCAACTCGAGCTCACCGAGCTCTTCGATGTCTTGCTGTTCTCGTGTGACGAAGGCCTGGTCAAACCCGACCCGGCCTTCTACCAAAGACTCGCAGAACGACTGGAGGTCGACCCGGGTCGGATCCTCTTCGTTGGTGATTCCATTCACAACGACGTGCGCGGGCCGCGGGCTGCCGGGATGCACTCGCGACTCGTCGGTCGGCCCGACCAGGGGCTCCTGGATACGTCGGAGGTTGGCTGGCTTCGCTTCGATGACCCGGAGTTGAGCTCGCTCATGCCGTCTCGGCTCGAACCCCGCAAGGGTGGGCGTTTGCGAGTCGTCGCCAGCGAACCGGTCTCCGACAGTGAGCAGGGACGCTACAACCTGGTGCGGCGTACGCGAGTTGGTGAGCAAGTTGGTGAGCAAGGTGCCGCGGATGAGGCCGAAGCCAGCCAGACGCTCTACCTGAAACGTTACCTCTTGCCAGAGACCGCTCATCTCGAAGCTTTTGCCCACCAGCTGTCAGCCGAGGTCGGGCTGAGCCCCCTCGATGCCTGGGTGGTTCCTGGCGACGAGCCGATTCTGGCAGTCACGGAAGCGCCAGGTGAACCGTTCGGCGGCGAGGTCGACGAGAGCCTCGCGGTCGAGATCGGTCGACATCTGGCGTTCGCCTACGTTTTCGGAAACGCCGACATGCGTCCTCGTAACGCTTGGGTGCAACGCTCGGACTCGGGCGCGCGGCTCACGATGATCGATCTCGAGCACTGCCTCTTCAATCTCGCCATCAACACCGACGGCCTCGACGACCCGTTCGACGTGTCGGCCCTCGATGCCATGACGGATGAGCTGATGGGCAGGGTCAAGCGCAGGGTGCTGTCGGCTGGGGCCGTGAGGCGAACACGCCGAGCCTTCGTGTCGGGCGAGGAGGCCCACCAGCTGCGGCC
>JANQPS010001127.1 GCA_028285365.1 Thermoanaerobaculia bacterium
ACTGGCCCTCGCTGTTGACGAGCGGTCCACCACTGTTACCCGGGTTGATGGGTGCATCCGTCTGGATATAGACCATCGGGTGATCGGGCTCGATCTGACGCCCGACTGAGCTGACGATTCCCAGTGACACCGAGCCCGCCAGACCGAACGGGCTCCCAAAGGCAAACGCGAGCTGGCCCGGGCGCACGTTGTCGCTGTCAGCGATTGGGAGCGCGGCGAGCCCGTCGACATCGATCTTCAGGACCGCAATGTCTGTCTCCGGATCGACCCCTACGAGCCTCGCGGCGTGTGGACGCTCCATCGGCTTGACCACCGAGCTCCGAGTATTGCGCCGCTGTACGTAGTCCGACGAGAGTTGAACCTTGAGTGTGCTGGCCCCTCGGACGACGTGCGCGTTCGTGACGATGTATCCTTTGGGATCGACAATCACCCCGGAGCCGGTGGATCGCTCGCGACTGATGACAAATCGGTGGCCGCCGTCGTCCCGCGGCACGAGCCCGCTCGCGATCACGTGGACGACCGCTGGACTCACCTGAGTGTTGAGTGCCTCGAAGGTGCCGCTCAGCTCACGAGCGGAGACCGAGGCCTCGCGGCCATCTGCACTCGAAGCCGGAAGGAGCAGAGAGAAGAAAGAGAAGAAGACAGCGAATCGTATGGACCACATCCAATAGTCACCTCGTTGCGGGTCATACCCGCTGCGGCAGGGTTGGGTCGACGGCATAGGCACAACAACAGCAGGCTTTTCTCGACGAGACCGGCTTTCACTCCGGTTTCGACAATATGAAATCGCAGAAAAACCCAATCGAACGGTCACCGGCGATTCTTTCGCTGACCCGAAATGCCCCCCGGTAATCCAAACAAACGCCAGATGACTCCCAGTGACGGGGGGCGGCGAGAATGAAGGGTGAATAGTCATGAAGAAACTAGCGTTTGCAATGGGTGCTCTGCTTGCAGCGACCGGCTGTGGCAGCAGCGAAGAAATGAATGAAGTGGCCAGCGTTGGCCATGTCGGCCTCGCGGTGAGTGCACCGCTCAGTGCCGCGTCCACAGAGGCGACGGAGGCGACCGGCCGTCAGCTCGAAGCCGGCTCGGATGTGTTGCAGCTCACCTCGGTTCGGATCTCCGTTGGAGAGATCGAGCTCGAGGCTCCGGACAGCGAGTGCAGCGATCCGAGCGCGTCGTGCGAGACGGTGGCCGAGGGTCCGTTCATCATCGAGATCCCCCTCGATGGCCAGCTCCTCTCGGTGCTGGAAGCCACCATCGAGCCCGGAGTGTACGAAGAGATCGAGCTCGAGCTCGAACCCTCACCCGAGCTCGACGGTGCGAGCGTTCAGCTCACCGGGCAGTTCAACGGCGAGCCCTTCGATGTTCTGCTCGACATCGACGAGGATCTCGAGATCGAGCTCGATGAGCCGGTGGAAGTCGGCTCGGACGCGAGCGGCCTGACCCTGTCGATCGATCTCGACAGCTGGTTCATCAACGATGCCGGCGAGCTCATCGACCCCCGCAAAGCGGAGGACAGCGACGAGGTCTACTCCGAGCTGGAGAGCAACATCGAAGACTCCTTTGAGACCTTCGAGGATGACGACTACGACGGCGAGCCCGACTACGACGATGACGATGAGGACTACAACGACGACGACGACGACCAGGACTACGGTGATGACGACGACGACGACTCGTCCAACGATTCATCCGACTCCAGCGATGACTCCAG
>JANQPS010001156.1 GCA_028285365.1 Thermoanaerobaculia bacterium
CACGACAACCTTCGAGCGGCTCTGGGGGTTGCGAGCGACGCGGATTCGTCGCGCTACTTGCGGCTCGCCGGAGCCCTCGGGTGGTTCTGGATTGCCCACTCCCTCTACATCTCCGAGGGTCATGGTCACCTCACCGCCGCGCTCGAAAGTGACGGCGGGAGGGAGCGTGCCGATGTTCGCGCGCGAGCGCTGTGGGGTGCTGCCAACAGCAGTGCCTGGATGGGTGACGCCGCAGGTGGCTTGCCGATGATGGAGGAAGCCGTGGGCCTTTGGCGAGAAGCCGACGAGCCACAAGAAGTGGCGCTGGCGCTGGAAGGACTCGGGATGACCCGCTTCATGGCGGGCGACGATCACACAGCCCGAGACGCGTGCGAGGAGAGTCTCGAGATTCAGAAGGAGAGCGGGGATCCGGTCCTGATCAATCGTGCATCCATTGCCTTGGCTCAGGTCCTCGTTGGCCTCCATGACCTGGATCGTGCCCATGCTGTGGCGAGCGAAATCCTCGAGTACGCTCGACGGATCGGTGACAGGCGAAGTGAGCACCTGGCCCTTCACTACCTCGCGGACTGCGACCTGATCAAGGGCAACTGCGATCGGTCTCTACAGCTCTACGACCAGAGCCTCGCCCTGGCGGAGGTCCTGGAAGACCCGATGCGCGCGGCAGCCGAGCTACAGGGTCTGGCCATGTCGCTGTGTGGCCTCGGTGAGCTCGTCGCTGGTCTGAGACTCTCGGCAGCTTCCGAGGCTGAGTGGGATCGACTCAAGGTCGACATCCAGATGAACTTCTGGAACGCGCTGCGCTCTCGCTATCTCGATGGGGCGCGCGAGGAGCTGAGTGCAGATCGAGTTCGTGAAGCCGAGTCGCTCGGCTCCTCGATGAGCCTAGCCGCAGCCTGTGAGGCGGCGCACGAGCTGGCGAGGCGCGCTCGCGGCTGAGCTGTGCGGCGACTCGTGGCGCCAACACGAGCGCGCCTCTCAGGAGCTCTCAAGAGATCGTGTCGCGAATCGTTCGCCTCGCCAGCTGCGACATGTGAACCTCGTCGGGACCGTCGGCAATCCGGCAGTAGCGAGCGGTCATATAGATGTGGGAGATCGGAGTGTCCTGGGTGACGCCCATGCCGCCGTGCGCCTGGAGGGCTCGGTCGGCGACGTTCTGACACATCTGAGGAGCGACGATCTTGACCATGGAGATGAAGTCGCGCGCCTCTTTCGGGCCGAGCTCGTCCATCTTTGCGGCGGCTGCGAGCACCAGGAGTCGACACTGCTCGATCTCGCAGCGCGACCGCGCGATGTCGTGCTGGATGCTCGTCTTGTCGGCGAGCGTCTCGCCGAAGGCGACGCGGCTCTGGACCCGCTGACACATCAGCTCGAGGCAGCGTGTCGCCATCCCCACGAACATCATGGCGTACTGAAAACGCCCGGGGCCGAGACGGCCTTGCGCGATCTCGAACCCGCGGCCTTCACCGAGCAGCAGGTTCTCGACGGGCACCCGCACGTTGTCGTACAGCACCTGGGCGTGTCCGCCCGGTGAGTGAACGGTCCCGAAGGCCCTGAGCGGTCGTTCGAGGATGACGCCCGGGGTGTCCTTCGGCACCAGGATCATCGAGAACTGCTGGTGCCTCGGTGCTTCGGGGTCGGTCTTGCCCATGACCACGAAGATCTTGCACAGCGGGTTGTAGGCGTTGGACGTGAACCACTTGCGACCGTTGATCACGTACTCGTCGCCGTCGCGCACGATCGTGGTCTCGAGATTCGACGCGTCCGAGGACGCTACCGCGGGCTCGGTCATCGAAAAGGCCGAGCGGATCTCGCCAGCCATCAGCGGCGTGAGCCACTGTTGCTGCTGCTCCGGGCTGCCGAAGCGGGCCAGGACTTCCATGTTGCCGCGGTCGGGTGCGCTGCAGTTGAACACCTCTTGTGCCCACGGCACTCGCGCCATCTTCTCCATGATCGGAGCAAACTCGAGATTGCTGAGACCCGGGCTGAATTCTTCGTAGTCGCGCGGCAGGAACCAGTTCCAGATCCCGGCCTCTCGAGCCTTGGCCTTCAGGTCTTCGAACCACGGTGGGTAGGTCCAGAGATTCTCCTCGTTGTCGATCCACTCCCAGTGGTCGAGCTCGAGCGGGAAGATGTGACGGTCCATGAAGTCTTCGACCTGAGCAATCAGGTCTCTGACCTTGGCGCTGGGCTCGGTGTTCATGGCAGGCCCTCGATCGGTGGATGGGTCGGACTACGCTATCGCCGAGCGAGGCCTCGGCCAACGACTTCGAGAGCACCAGGCTCGCACGGTGCTCGCGCAAGGCGACGATAGCCCTGTAAGGTTCATGAGAATGCAACAGATCATCGAGTGTGACTACTTGGTCATCGGTACGGGCGCGATGGGTATGGCGTTCGCCGATGAACTGCACACCCAGCGTCCTGACGCCGAGATCGTCCTGGTCGATCAGCGGGCGAAACCCGGCGGACACTGGAACGACGCGTATCGCTACGTCACGTTGCACCAGCCGGCTGCCTTCTACGGCGTCAACTCGCGCAAACTCGGGCCTGGAGGCGCCGCGCTCGCGACGTGCAGCGAGATCCTCACCTACTACGAGAAGGTGCTGGACAAGCTCACGGCATCGGGAAAGGTGCGCCACTTTCCACAGTGCCGATACGCGGGTGGTCACGAGTTCGAGTCGCTGTTGGCGCGTGACGTGTCCTATCGCGCCCATGTGAGGAGCAAGGTCGTCGACTCGAGCTACATGAAGGTCGAAGTGCCGTCGACGACCCCGCCCAAATACGAAGTCGCTGACGACGCCAACTTCATGCCGCCGAACGGGCTGCCGCTCATCCGCGAGGCGCCGGAGCGTTACGTCGTCATCGGTGCCGGCAAGACCGGAATGGATGCCGTCTTG
>JANQPS010001166.1 GCA_028285365.1 Thermoanaerobaculia bacterium
ACCACACAGGTATCCGCGACCTCAGCCACTTCGGTTTCCGACTGACCCGCGCCCACGGTTTCGAGGACGATGGGGTTCCATCCGGCGGCATCGATGAGATCGACGATCCTGAACGTGTGTGCCGACAGGCCGCCCAGGTGCCCGCCTGCCGAGATCGAGCGCACGTACACCCCGGGGTCTTCCGTATGCCGGCCCATCCGCGTCCGGTCCCCGAGGAGTGCTCCACCACTCGTCGGGCTGGAGGGATCGATGGCCAACACGGCGACTCGCCGCGAGTCACTGCGCCACGCGGCCACGAGCGCATCGATCAGAGTCGACTTGCCGGCTCCCGGTGGTCCCGTAATGCCGACGACCTGCGCGTTGCCTACACGAGGCCTGACGGCGCGATGAATCGCGTGGCCCAGCTCATGCCCATCGCTCACCAGCGTGATGGCCCGCGCCAACGCAGCTGGATCCGCATCGAGAAGACGGGCACACAGTCGCTCGACGACCTGCTCGGGGCCTTGCAACTGACTGGCCTCAGGCGACAACCAGAGGGTGGCCAAAACCCAGCTCTCGGCGGAGACAGGCGATGATCTCGCCGTGAGTCGCGCCGGCGTCGGCCGCAGCGACAACCGCTCCAAAGACGTTCTCGTCTTCATCGTTTGCTGCTCGCACCAGGCCATCGATCGCCTTGTCGACGGTGTCCTGACTGCGCGCCGTCTTGAACGCCTTGAAGGCCTCGACGTGTGCCTTCATCATCTCGGCGTCGGGCCGGCTCGTCGGCAGCTCTTGCGCGGCCTCGTCCGGGTCTCGAAAGCAGTTGAGGCCCACGATCTTCTCCTCTTCGGATTCGACACGCTCCTGCCAGGCGAGTGACGACTCGCCGATCATCCGTTGCACGAGGCCCGCTTCTACCGCCGCGTACATTCCTCCGGCTTCATCCACCACGGTCATGACTCGGCGGATTTCCTCTTCCATCTGATCTGTGAGGCGCTCGACGTAGTAGGAGCCACCGAGAGGGTCGATCACGTCACAGAGGTGAGCCTCTTCACGCAGGATGTTCTGCGTCGCCACCGCGATCCGAGCGCTTTCGTCCGTGGGACACGTGATGGCTTCGTCGTAGGCGTCGGTATGCATCGACTGTAGACCGCCCAGGATTCCGGCCATGGCCTGGACCGCAACCCGGGACACGTTGTTGAGCGGCTGTTGCGCAGTCAGATCCACTCCCGAGGTCTGACCGTGAAACTTGAAGCGCCAGGATTTGGGTTCTTTGGCCCCGAGCCGATCGCGAGTGATCTCGGCCCACAGGCGTCTCGCTGCGCGAAACTTGGCGATCTCTTCGAAGAAGCTGATGGAGATGTCGAAGAAGAACGTGAAGCGCGGCAGGATGGCGTCGGGATCCATACCTCGAGAGATGCAGTCCTCGGCGTGCTGAATAGCGCTCGAAAAGGTGAACGCGACGGTCTCGGCAGGTGTCGCTCCGGCTTGCTGCATGTGCTGACCCACGATGGACATCGGATTCCAGCTCGGCACGTGCTCACGACAGAAGGCGATGTGGTCCACGAGCACTCGCCTCGAGCCTGGCAGGGACAGGCGGTAGAACATGTGGTTGGCGACGAAGTGAGAGATGTAGTCGCTCTGGTTCGAGGTGCCGGTGATCCGGTCCCAGGAGACGCCGCGGCGCCGAGCCACACTCAGCACGAAGGCGAGCAGCGTAAAAGGTGAGGGATCGTTCATGGCGGTCGAGATGTCGCCGATGGGCACACCATCCAGTGCACGATCCATGTCGTTTACGGTGTTGACGACCGTGCCGCAGGTCCCGAGCAGCGGCAGCGGCACCTCGTCGCAGTCCACGCCTCTGAAGCCCGAGTTGCAGGGGAGCAGACTGATGGCGTCGGCCCCCATGTCGAGGAGGGTTCGGACTCGCTGGTTGTAGTCGGCCGGAGTCCCCAGCCCAATCAGCTGGCGCTGTGTCCAGGCTCTGCCCCGGTGCATCGCCGGATAGATACCGCGCGTGAAGGGAAACTGGCCCGGATAGCCGACGGAGCGAGAGTAATCCGAATCCGGCTGCTCCGGTCCGTAGAGGGGGTCGATCTCGATGTTCGACCGGTTACGGATCACTCGGTCACGATCACCCACCTGAGCCCGGTAAGACT